>JAUNPP010000007.1 GCA_030536685.1 Lachnospiraceae bacterium | reverse complement strand
CCTGTGATGAAAAATTGCGTTTCCTGTTATGTAAAACTTTGCAAAGCTCTGTATTGCGGTAAAGTGGAATATGCCGCGTATGCTTTGCGGTCTTCTTTCTCCGGGCAAAAAACGGAGGGACGATAGAGATGTCATTGATTACAGTTAAAAATCTTTCATTTGGATATGAAAACAGCTGCGATATGGTATTTGAAAATGTAAATTTTCAGATAGACAGCTCATGGAAGCTTGGGCTGACAGGAAGAAACGGATGCGGGAAAACTACATTTTTCCGGCTTTTGATGGGAGAATATGAGTACAGCGGAACGATTGAATGTAAAAAGCAGCAGTTTCAGTATTTTCCGCTTTCAGTCAGCGAGGCGGATAAAAAACGTCTGACACTTGAATGTCTGGAAATGCTGTACCCGGATTATGAGTTGTGGAAGGTTTGCGTGGAGCTTAATTTGCTGGATATGGATGCGGAGCTTTTATACCGCCCATTTGAAACGCTCAGTTATGGAGAGCAGACGCGGGCAGAGCTGGCGTTTTTATTTTCTTTGGATTATACATTTTTACTGCTGGATGAGCCGACCAATCATCTGGATCAGAACAGCAGAGAGATGATACAGAAGTATCTGAAGAAAAAAGAGGGATTTATTCTGATCTCCCATGACAGAAGCCTTCTTGATGCCTGCATTGATCATCTACTGGTTATCAATCGGAGTAATATTGAGGTGTATCAGAGTGATTTCAGCACCTGGTGGGAAAATAAGCAGCGTCAGGATGCATACGAGATCAAAAAAAATGAGCAGCTGAAAAAGGAAATCGGCCGTCTGGAGCAGGCGGCAAAGCAGGCAAGCCGCTGGGCAGAGAAAACAGAGGGCAATAAGATCGGCTATTATCGCAAGGCGGCTGTTAATGAGCATGAGCGGAGCATCGGCAACAGAGATTATCTGGGAGAAAAATCAAAACGAATGCAGCAGCGCAGAAAAAATCTGGAAAGCAGGAAGGAGAAGGAGCTTCAGGAAAAACAGGGATTGCTTAAAAATGTGGAAGAAGCAGCAGAATTAAAGATGAATCCGATTCCTTTTCATAAAAAGCTTTATCTGGAAGCAAAGGATTTTACCGTCTGTTACCGGCAGCCGGAAAATGAGGAGAATTTCTCAGAAGACAGCTCTCCAATCATACAGGAGCTTTCATTTCAGCTGAAGGAAGGGGAGCGTCTGGCTCTTCAGGGGCGAAACGGATGTGGAAAATCCACCTTATTAAAGGCAGCTCTGGGAGAGCTTTCCAACGCCAGGTGCAGCGGGCTGCTTCAGTTAGCGGGAGGTTTGAAAATTTCCTATATACCTCAGAGCGCCGGATTTTTATCAGGAACTTTGCAGGAGTATGCTGTAAAAAACGGATTGGATTACACGCTGTTTTTAACCGTGCTCAGGCAGCTGGATTTTGAAAGGATACAATTTGAAAAACGGATGGAAGACTTTTCGGAGGGACAGAAGAAAAAGGTTCTGCTGGCCAAAAGCCTTTGTGAACCGGCAAACCTGTATATCTGGGATGAACCGCTCAATTATATCGATGTATTTTCCAGGATGCAGCTGGAGCAGGTAATCTGCAGCTATATGCCCACGATGCTTCTGGTTGAGCATGACCAGACCTTTATAAAAAAAGTCGCCACGCGCACCCTGGATTTTTAAAGAATAAAGTTCTTTGTTTGCTGTAATTCGGCAGAATACGGATAAAGTTCTTTGTTTGCTGTAATCTGGCAGAATACGGATAAAATTATTTGTTCGGTATAATTAAGAAGAAAATGATACACACTACTCTGTAATGGAGGTGTGTTATGGAATCGATATGGCATAAAACGGCAGAATTTCCGGAAAGAGAGGCATTTGCCGGAAGCTGCTTTGTGGATGCAGCTGTAATCGGCGGCGGTCTGGCGGGGATTTTGACGGCTTATTTTTTAAAACAGAGGGGATTAAAGGTGATTGTGCTGGAGGCTGACCGAATTGGCGGCGGTCAGACGGGAAATACTACGGCTAAGATTACGGTTTCTCATCATCTGATATATGACAGGCTGATACAGCAGAAAGGATTTGAGGCAGCGAGGCAGTACGCGCAGATCAACAAACAGGCAATCGGACAGTATGCGCGTCTGATCAAAAGAACAGGAATTTCCTGTGATTTCAGGGAGGCGCCTTCGTATCTCTATTCAGTGCGGGAAAAGGAAAGTCTCTGGCGGGAGGCAGCTGCCGCTGAAAAGCTTGGGCTTTCGGCAGCGCTGACAAACAGGACAGAGCTTCCGTTTTCTGTGGAGGAGGCTCTGTGCTATGAAGGGCAGGCCTGTTTTCATCCGCTGAAATTTTTGTATGGTCTGGCAGAGATCCTTTTGGAGCAGGGAGTAATCATCGCAGAGAAAACTCCGGCAGAACAGGTTGTGGGAAACCGCGTGAAAACTCCTTATGGAATCATACATGCAGAGCACATTGTCTTTGCGTCACACTATCCATTTGTAAATATTCCCGGTTATTATTTTATGCGGCTGCACCAGGAGCGCAGTTACGCAGCCGCTTTTACAGGATGTCCGAAGCTTGAAGGAATGTATCTGGGAATTGATAAAACTCTTCCGCTTGACCTTCCAAATTCAGGAGGGCAGGCATTATCCTTCAGAAGCCACGGGGAATATCTGATCCTTGGAGGCTACGGACATCGAACCGGTGAAAATTTAAAAGGCGGTCAGTACCGGAAACTTGAAGAACTGGCAAAATCATACTGGCCGGATTGCAGGCAGGAAACCTGCTGGTCAGCCCAGGATGGATTTGCAGCAGGCGGGGTTCCATTTATTGGAAACTATTCCTTCAGAAAAGCCAAATGGTACGTAGCCGCAGGCTTTCAAAAATGGGGAATGACCTCATCCATGGCAGCAGCCTCCATTATCAGCAGCAGTATCGCCGGAAACGAAAAACAGCCCCCCTTCGCAGACGTTTTCAGCCCTCAGAATTTTTCTGTCATATCCAATATGCCCAAGCTGATAAAGGAAGGAATCTACGCCGCAAAACATCTGTTAAAAGAAAAATTCACAATGCCAGGAAAACAGCTTTCCAACATTCTGCCCGGACAAGGCGGAATCATCCATTATCAGGGAGAAAAAAGAGGCGTCTACAAAGACAAAAACGGCACACTCTATTTCGTCACAACAAAATGCCCGCATCTGGGCTGCGAGCTATCATGGAATCCCGAAGAACACAGCTGGGACTGCCCCTGCCACGGCTCAAGATTCAACCACAAAGGAGAACTCCTAAACAACCCCGCCGCAAAAGGAATCGGAATCGAAATTCAAAATAAAAAAGAAACCATGTAACGCCCATCTTTCTACGGTAAACGCAGGTTTTTTATAATAGTTTGTTCTGTTGTTATAGAAGGTTGTGAAGGCTCCATTACAGTAATATCCTGTTCGGGGACCCGCTCCCGCTCGGATCGAACGCAGCGGTACTAAACTCTCGAACTGTCTTTCAGACAGCCCGATCGTTAAGTACCGGCGTTCTCTATGGTCCCTTTCACAGGATATTACTGTAATTCCGCCGCTGCAGTTTTGTGAAACTACAGGTTTAGCAGACGCTGGAAAATCATGCGTCCCCTGAACAAATTTCTGTCCCGTTCCCCCGAACAGTATCCACCTGCTTGTTTTTCAGAATAGTTTCGGATATAATGTAATAGATATAAATTTATACATAGCTTTGGAGGAAAAAAATGGGGAAGCAGGACTGGTCGCAGGTGGGCGACGAGATAAAGGATGCGGTGCAAACGGCTATTGACACCAGAGATTTTACCAGACTGAATGCTTCTATCAGCAAAACAGTGAATATGGCGCTGGATCAGTTTGAGCAGGTCCTGGATGGAAAACAGACGGAAAACAGTAGAGAGCAGACAGATGACCCGCAGATGAACAGCAAAAACCGGGCGGATTATCAGTCGGAATACAACAGAAACCAGGCAGATCGTTATTCTGATTACAGCAGAAACCAGGCAGATTATCATTCTGATTACAATAGAAATCAGGCAGATCGTCAGCCGGGCAGCAACTGGTATAATCATGGAGGCACCTTTACCGGCTGGAGTAAAGATAACAGTAATTGGAAGACCGGAAGCCAGAGAAACAGGAAGTGGAAAAACGGCAGCTGGGGAAGTGAAAGCGAGAGCCGTGATGGCTGGAAGGATGGAAACTGGGGCGGCAAAACGCAGTCATTTCAGACTGCAGGCAGTACAGTTTTAAACAAGTATAATGAGAAATCTTCGCAATATCCGAATCGCTATGCTTCAACATCAGCTGCAACAGTGTTGGGAATTCTGGGAACCGTATTTGGCTGGGTGCTGACTGTCGGATGCGGGCTTGCGGAGTTTGTTATGCTGATGGTTTCTGTCGTAGGAGTTGCTGATATTGAGATGATTTCGGAAGGATTGCAGCTGGCAATGGGAATTCTTGCACCGTTTCTGGCAGGAGGTATTTTGCTTGCGGTATTGGGACATCGGACGCTGGGACTGATAAAACGCTATAAAAAGTATGTCAGTATTCTGGGCGATAAAGAATACTGTGAACTGGAAGAACTGGAATACGCCAGTGGCAGCAGCCACAAAAAGCTGTTGAAGGATCTGAAAAAAATGATAAAAAAAGAGTGGTTTCGTCAGGGACATCTGGATCTGCAGGAAACAAGCCTGATTGTAACCGATCAGGCCTATATACAGTATCGTGAAGCGCAGAACGAGTACAAACGAAGAGAAGCTCTGAAGCAGAAGCAGGAAGATTCGCCAAAGCTGCGGAATTCGTCTGCGGCAGAAGCTGCAGATGCGGCCACAGAACAGCCCTTTAACGAGCTTCCGGAAGAAGTACGGGATGTGATTCATGAGGGAAGAACGTATCTCAGGCAGATTAAACAAAGCAACGATGCGATTCCCGGAGAAGAGATATCCGCTAAGATTTCCCGGCTTGAGCTGGTGACAGACAAGATATTAAATCGTGTGGAGCAGCATCCGGAGCTGGTTGAGGAACTCAGACGTTTTATGAAATATTATCTGCCGACTACGGTAAAGCTTTTAAAGGCTTATGAAGACCTTGACCGGCAGCCGGTTCAGGGACCGAATATCATCCGATCCAAAACAGAAATCGAAGCGACACTGGACACAATTAACCGTGCATTTGAGAATCTGCTGGACAGCTTTTTCGAGGATGCCGCAGTCGATATTTCATCAGACATTTCAGTTATGCAGACATTGATGGCACAAGAAGGACTTCTGCGCAGCAGCATGAAAGAAAAAGAAAAACGGCTGTGAGGCAGTAATTTTTAATTTGCCGTAAGGCATTGACAGGAAGGATAAAGGGGAACATATGGAACAGATCACAACACAGGGCAGCCTGCAGGCGGATGCGCCAAATTATTCAGGAGAGGGAAAAACGCTGGATCAGCTGCTTGCAGAATGTAATTTTTCAGAAGAAGAGTTAAAAGTGGTAAATGGTTATGTTTCACAGATTGATGTGATGGATAACAATGAAATTCTGCAGTATGGAGTTGGCTGCCAGAAAAAGCTGACAGATTTCTCAGAAAATGCATTAAATAATGTAAAAACAAAAGATCTGGGAGCGGTAGGAGATATGCTTACCGATGTCATTGGAGAACTGAAGCAGTTTGATGCGGCAGAGGAAAAGAAAGGTCTATTTGGATTTTTCAAGAAAAGTGCAGACCGGATTGAAACGCTGAAAGGCCGTTACACAGCGGCAGCAACAAATGTACAGAAGATTTGTGATGCTCTGGAAGGCCATCAGGTTACCCTGATGAAGGATATTGCGGTACTCGATCAGATGTATGAGCTGAATACAACCTATTTTCGGGAGCTGACCATGTATATTATGGCCGGAAAGAAAAAACTCGAAGAACTGCGGACAAAAAAACTGCCGGAACTGATGGAAAAGGCACAGCGCACCGGGCTGCAGGAGGATGCACAGGCGGTAAAGGATATGGACAGCCAGTGCAATCGTTTTGAAAAGAAACTGCATGATCTGGAACTGACCCGTATGATTTCTCTGCAGATGGCTCCTCAGATTCGTCTGATTCAGAGCGGCGATACACAGATGGTAGAAAAAATTCAGTCTACAATCGTAAACACTGTGCCGCTCTGGAAAAGCCAGATGGTGCTGGCACTTGGAATGGAGCATTCCACACAGGCAGCAAAAGCGCAGTCAGCGGTTACGGATCTGACCAATGAACTCTTACGTAAAAATGCAGAGGTATTAAAAACTGCAAGTATTGAAACGGCAAAAGCTTCAGAAAGAGGAATTGTCGACATGGAAACTCTCAAGCAGACGAATGAATCCCTGATCTCCACGCTGGATGAAGTAATGCGGATCCAGAAGGAAGGTCATGAAAAACGAATGGAAGCAGAGGGACAGATGCAGCAGATCGAGACGGAACTGAAAGCAAAATTGCTGCAGATTTCGCATTCATAATAAAATTGAATAAAACTGGCCCATGTTGTAAGCACAGCGCCTGCAGCATGGGCCTTCTTTTATCTGCAGATTCATTCGGCACAATTTTTCTGTTCATATCATAAATGCAAACAGCAGCCTTAGATAAACTGATTAGAAGCTGCATCGTATTCATAATCAATAGAAGCCAGTTTTTCTATAAGTTCCTGGGGATTTACTCCGGTATCTTCACAGAGTGCTTCCAAACTAGGATAAAAATCGCGCAGTTTCATATTAACGGTGCTTAGCAGGATGACAGGGTCATTCGGTAAGGTGTTCATGATAAAATATTCTCCTTTATCCTTTTACAATCGGTTTACAGCAGGTTTATAGTAGCAGAATCCTTTCTTCATCATCAGGCACGTACAGATTGCCGGAAAAGTGAAGCTCTCCTTCTGCCAGATAACGTCCCTTGCGGGTGGAAATGTCGGTTTTATCTTCTGTGTGCCACAGAACCATATTTTTAATATGAAGAGATTCTGCCAGTTCACATGCATCCTTTACGGTGCTGTGGTGCTTTTCATAGGGTTTGAAGCGCTCGGCATCTTCATACATGCAGAAGGCTTCATGAAGCAGCCAGTCGGTGCCTGCTACATATTCATGGCAGCAGTCATGATAAGGCTCGTCACCGGTGAAGGTGAGTTTTTTGCCGTTGTCGAGAGTGGTGGTGAAGCCGAACTGTTTGGCTTTTGTGGAGCCGATGTCAAAAAAGGTCACCAAAGAGCCAAGGATTTCTTTCTGGTCACCATTTTTCAGCGGTACAAAGAAAAGTAATTTACCAATGTAATCACAGAATTTTTTCTGTACGGTCAGACGGCACATCATTTCCAGGCCGGGAATCAGATCTTCGTGCGCATAGACATAGACCGGTTCTGTCAAAACGCCGGATTTCATATTGGAAGTCAGCAGCCGGAACAGCCAGACAAATCCAAGCGTGTGGTCGCAGTGTTCATGAGAAATAAAAACATGATGGATATTCTGAATGGAAATCCTCATATCGTGCAGTTTTTTTAAAATCGTGTTGCCGCCGCCGCAGTCGGTCAGAAAAAACTCATCCTCTTTGCGCAGTGCAAAACAGGTGTTGTAGCAGGTAGTGACCATAGCGTTGCCGGTACCGATAACATATAATTCTTCCATGGAAGCCTCCTTTTGATAAATTTTTATTCTCCGGGATAAAAATATGGAATCAGCGAGTGCCGATTCCATATCCTGTCGTTAACATTTGTATTATTTGTTCTGATTCTTTTCAGCTTCCTGCATCTTCATTGCGCGAACCTTGGTAGATAAGCCGTATAAAGTGATGAAACCGTCAGCATCATGATGATCGTATAAATCACCTGTTGTAAAGGAAGCCAGAGATTCATTGTACAGAGAGTAGGGAGAGGTGGTTCCCATCTTGATGATGTTGCCTTTGTAAAGCTTCATCTTTGCGGTACCTGTTACGTACTGCTGTGTGGATTCGATGAATGCCTGCAGAGCTTCACGTAAAGGAGAGAACCATTTGCCGCTGTAAACTACGTCGGAGTACTGAACAGAAATCTGTCTCTTGGCAATGGTAGTATCCTTATCCAGAATCAGTTCTTCCAGCTGCTGATGTGCTTCCATCAGGATTGTTCCGCCGGGTGTTTCATATACGCCGCGTGATTTCATACCAACAACGCGGTTTTCTACGATATCAACGATACCGATACCATGCTTGCCGCCCAGTTCGTTCAGTTTTCTGATGATATCAGCAACCTTCATCTTTTCACCGTTTACAGCAACCGGTACACCTTTTTCGAAATCGATGGAGATTTCTTCACCCTCGTCGGGAGCCTTTTCAGGAGATACGCCTAATACCAGCATGTGGTCATAGTTGGGAGCCAGTGAAGGATCTTCCAGTTCCAGGCCTTCATGGCTGATATGCCACAGGTTTCTGTCACGGCTGTAGCTGTTGTCAGATGAGAAGGGCAGATAAATGTTGTGCTCTTCACAGTATTTGATTTCTTCTTCACGGGAAGAGATGTCCCAGGTTCTCCAGGGAGCGATGATCTTTAAGTCGGGAGCCAGAGCTTTGATACCTAATTCAAAACGAATCTGGTCATTGCCTTTGCCGGTTGCACCGTGGCAGATTGCAACAGCGCCTTCCTTGCGGGCGATTTCTACCAGTCTTTTTGCGATAACAGGTCTTGCCATGGAAGTACCAAGCAGGTATTTATTTTCGTAAATTGCATTGCCCTGAACACAGGGAACTACATAATCATCACAGAATTCATCAACAACATCTTCGATGTACAGTTTGATAGCTCCGCTGAGTCTTGCTCTTTCCTCCAGGCCATCAAGCTCATTGCCCTGACCTACGTCGATACAGCAGCAAACAACATCATAATCATAATTTTCTTTTAACCAGGGGATGATCACTGTGGTATCAAGTCCGCCTGAATATGCAAGTACAACTTTTTCTTTCATAATTGAGAACCCCTTTTCTGGATATAAATCGTTACTGTTCCTGCTTGTGCCGTGCATCAGCAGCTTTGGCACAGAAGAACGCGTATAAATTATTTATTCATTGCTTCTTCCGAAGAATTACTTGATTAATATACAACAAAGTGGTATGATTTGCAAGGGAAAATTAAAAAATAAGGGAGAAAACCCCGAAAAAATAATTGCATAATATGCAATGAAGATGTATAATTATTCCCAATCCTGCATGGATGCAGAGCTTGAAAAAGGAAGGAGTTGTCTGCCGGCCGATAGATGCTGTATCGGATGGCAGCAGTGATTAGTATGATAAAAGCAGGAATTATTGGTTCAACCGGATATGCGGGAGCTGAACTGGTCAGATTGCTGTACCAGCATGAAGAAGCAGAAGTGGTATGGTATGGTTCAAGAAGCTATGTTGACAAAAAGTACTACAGCGTATATCCCAATATGTTTGAAATTATAGACGCAGCCTGTCTGGATGACAATATGGCAGAGCTGGCGGAAAGGGTGGATGTGATTTTTACCGCAACTCCCCAGGGCCTGTGTGCCTCTCTGGTCAATGAAGAAATTCTGTCCAAAGTAAAAATTGTGGATTTAAGTGCGGATTTCCGTCTGAAGGATGTAAAAACCTATGAAAAATGGTACAAGCTGGAGCATAAAAGTCCTGAATTTATTCCGGAAGCAGTTTATGGTCTTTGTGAAATCAACAGAGAACAGGTGAAGAAGGCGAGACTGGTAGCAAACCCCGGATGTTATACAACCTGTTCAATCCTGACGGCATATCCGTTAGTAAAGGAAGGACTGATCGATCCCAATACACTGATTATTGATGCAAAGTCAGGAACCTCCGGCGCCGGCCGTGGCGCTAAGGTAGACAATCTGTTCTGTGAGGTCAACGAGAATATGAAGGCGTATGGCGTGACAACCCACAGACATACCCCCGAAATCGAAGAACAGCTCGGATATGCCTGCCAAAAGCAGATTATGATTAATTTTACTCCTCATCTGGTACCGATGCAGAGAGGAATCCTTGCAACTGAATATGCATCTCTTATGCCTGGTGTGACTGCTGCCGATATTCGCAGTGCATATGAGAAATATTATAAGAAAGAAAAATTTGTCCGTGTACTGCCGGAGGGAATGGTTCCGCAGACCCGTTTTGTAGAAGGCAGCAACTATGTGGATGTCAATTTTGTAGTAGATGAGCGTACTGGCCGTGTCGTTATGATGGGTGCTATGGACAATCTGGTAAAAGGCGCAGCAGGCCAGGCGGTTCAGAATATGAACCTGCTGTTCGGACTTCCGGAAGATATGGGACTTAAACAGGTGCCCATGTTCCCGTAGGCTGCAGTTTGTAAGCAATCAGAAAAAGGAGAAGAATAATATGATGCACGATACATCAATGGATGAAATTATGAAAAAAGCAGAGGTGCTGATCGAGGCGCTTCCTTATATACAGCGGTTTAACAGAAAAGTGATTGTAGTAAAATACGGCGGAAGCGCTATGGTTGACGAGGAACTCAAGCATAAGGTAATTGCGGATGTGGTATTGTTAAAGCTGGTTGGATTTAAACCGATCATTGTTCACGGCGGCGGCAAGGAAATCAGTAAATGGGTTTCCAAAGCAGGCATGGAACCGAAATTTATTAACGGACTTCGTGTAACAGATGCACCTACCATGGAGATTGCCGAGATGGTATTAAATCGTGTGAATAAAGGGCTGGTACAGATGATTGAACAGCTGGGTATCAACGGCATCGGCATCAGCGGCAAGGACGGAGGTCTGCTGCACGTACAGAAACGTTATTCCGAAGGTCAGGATATCGGCTATGTAGGCGAGATCGATAAAGTAAATCCCAAGATTTTATACGATTTGCTGGAAAAGGATTTTCTTCCGGTTATCTGTCCGATTGGTTTTGATGATCAGTTTGATACGTATAATATTAATGCGGATGATGCCGCATGTGCGATTGCGAAGGCATTACAGGCAGAAAAGCTGGCCTTCTTGACGGATATTGAAGGTGTATACAGAGATTTCAACGATAAGTCCACATTGATCTCCGAACTGGAGCTTGAAGAAGCAGAGCGGTTTATTAAAGAGGGCATTGTAGGCGGCGGCATGATCCCCAAGCTTGGAAACTGCGTAGAGGCGCTGAAGAAGGGCGTTTCCCGGGTTCATATTCTGGATGGAAGAATCCCGCACTGCCTGCTTCTGGAGATTTTCACCAATCGCGGAATCGGTACTGCAATTTTAAATCATAAAGAGGAGAAATTTTACAATGACTAATACAATCGAAGCTTTACAGGCAATGCCGAAGGAAGAAGCCATTGCCTGTGCGGAGGAGGTTCTTCTGCACACATATAATCGGTATCATATTATTTTTGAAAAAGGCGAGGGAATGTATCTGTACGACTCAGAAGGCAGAAAATATCTGGATTTCTGTGCGGGAATTGCTGTATTTGCGCTGGGCTACAAAAATGAAGCGTTTAACACCGCAGTAAAAAATCAGGTGGATAATCTGGTGCATACCTCAAACTACTATTACAATTTCCCTTCGATCGCAGCAGCGCAGAAACTGACGCGCGCGGCACATATGGACCGGGTATTTTTTACAAACAGCGGAACTGAAGCAATTGAAGGCGCAATTAAGACAGCCAGAAAGTATGCATTTAATAAGGATGGAAGAACCGATCATGAGATTATTGCCATGAACCATTCCTTCCACGGAAGAAGCATGGGCGCTTTGTCTGTAACCGGAAATCCTCATTACCAGGAGGCGTTTAAACCTCTGATCGGAGGCGTGAAATTTGCAGAGTACAACAATCTGGAGAGTGTAAAGGCGCTGGTGACAGACAGAACCTGTGCGGTGATTTTAGAGCCGGTACAGGGAGAAGGCGGTATTTACCCTGCGACAGAGGAGTTTTTAAAGGGACTTCGCGCGTTATGTGATGAGAAGGATATCCTGCTGATCTTTGATGAGATTCAGTGCGGCATGGGCAGAACCGGTGAAATGTTTGCCTGTCAGAGATATGGCGTAGATCCGGATGTGATGACGGTAGCAAAGGCTCTGGGCTGCGGACTTCCTGTTGGCGCGTTTCTGGTAAAAGAAAAAGCAGCTTCGCTGGTGGCTGGTGACCACGGCAGTACGTATGGAGGAAATCCTCTGGTTGGCGCAGCAGCCAATGCGGTTTTTGATATTTTTGAAGAAGAAGATATTCTCTCCAATGTAAAGGAAACAGGCGCCTATCTGTTTGAAAAGCTGGAGGCGGTAAAGGCTGCACATCCTCAGATCACAGACCACAGAGGAGTTGGTTTTATGCAGGGACTGGAATTTGCAGAGCCTGTGGGCCCTCTGGTAGCGAAGTGTATCGAGAATGGTCTGATCCTGATCTCAGCGGGTACGAATACGATTCGTTTTATTCCCCCTCTGATTGCGCAGAAGGAGCATGTTGATAAGATGGTTGAGATTCTCGAAAGCTGTATTTGAAAAGTATTAGTGAGAAGATGGTAAAAAGAATGATAAAAAATATTCAGGAAAATGGGAGAAATATGAGAAGGAATTCTCTTGTTTTCCTGGATTGGGCGATTTACGGAGTTTTAGTGGGTCTGACAGCCGGATTTGTGGCATCTGTGTTTGGATTGCTGCTGGGAGAGATCACGGCATGGAGGATGGCACATCCGCAGATGATTCTGGGGCTGCCTTTGGGCGGCCTCGTTATTGTATTTATTTATTATCACCTGGGAGAGCATGGCGATAAGGGGACAAACCTGGTTCTGAATTCCGTTCGGGAGGGAGGCGCGGTTCCCTGGTATGTAGCTGTGCGCATTTTTGCTGCAACAGCGGTGACGCATCTGTTTGGCGGTTCTGCGGGGCGTGAGGGAGCGGCTCTGCAGCTTGGCGGTTCGATCAGCTCGACGCTTGCGAAGCTTCTGCGCCGGGAGAAGAAGAATCCGACCATAACCGTTATGTGCGGCATGAGTGCGGCATTTTCCGCATTATTTGGAACACCTCTGGCAGCAACCTTATTTGCGATGGAAGTAGTGAACGTGGGAGTGATCTATTATCCTGCCCTTGTGCCCTGCAGTTTTGCAGCTCTGACCGCCTCCATGGTGGCGGGAGCGATGGGCGTAAAGGGAGAGCTGTTTGATATTCTGACAGTTCCTCCGCTTGAACCGGTTTCTGCTGTTAAAATCCTGATCCTGTCGGTTGGATGTGCGCTGGTGAGCATACTGTTCTGTATTGCGCTTCACATGTCGCATGATTTTTTTCACAGACCGTTCTGGAACAAGTACGCTTCTGTGTTTGCGGCAGGTACTGCGGTAATGCTTCTTACGATCGTGGCAAGATCCTCCGATTATATGGGGACGGGGATGCACGTTATTGAGAAGGCGATAAACGGTGAGGTCAGGCCGGAGGCATTTATTTTAAAAATCCTGTTTACGGCTCTGACGCTTGGAGCCTGTTACAAGGGCGGTGAAATTGTTCCTTCCTTTTTTGTTGGAGCGACATTTGGCTGCCTGGCGGGTCAGATACTGGGAATCTCTCCTTCGCTTTGCGCGGGGGTGGGAATGGTATCGGTGTTCTGCGGCGTTACAAACTGCCCGGTCAGTTCGCTTCTGATCGCAGCTGAATTATTCGGATTTGAAGGGATTCATTATTTTCTGATCGGCGTGGGCGTAAGTTATATGCTGTCTGGATACTATACTTTATACTCCAGCCAGAATATTGCTTTTGGCAAATATAAGGCCGGAACGAAGCTGCATGAGCCGGAATAAAATCTGTTTTGAAAATTTTAAGAAAAACTTAAGCTTTTAGGATATTGCTTTCTTGCCCCGATTTGAGTACAATGTAAAATACGGGACAGGTATTCCAACCGATAGGGAAAGGAAAAGGAATACTGATGAAATACAGGCGCATGAAAGCAGCAGCGGTTGCTGCATTATTCCTGATTGCGGGAGTGCTTTACAGCGCAAACCGCAATCAGGATGTTTTTTTATATGAACAGGAGAGCGGGTATGAGGAAAACCGCGGGGACGAAGCTTTAGCCGATGAGACGCAGCTGCGCAAAGCAGAGGTTTCGGAAGCGAAGGCTTCATCAGATGCAGGAGCTTTACCGGAGGCTCAAAAAGCTTCGAATGCTTCAGCGGGAGAGAAAAATCCGTCTTCAGAGCTTTTGCGGGTTCATGTACATGTGTGCGGCGCAGTGAAAAAGGCGGGAGTTTATCTGCTTTCAGCTGATTCTATTGTGGCGGATGCTATAGAGACGGCAGGAGGTGTGGTAAAAGGCGGCGCGGCGGATTATCTGAATCTGGCAGAGGCTGTTTCGGAGGGAGATAAGATATATGTTCCTTTTTTGAAGGAGCTGGAGAAGACTGACGGGAAGACCGGTGAGATTTCTTTTGCTGCAGGTGATCCGGCACAGATGGAGGAAAGCAGCGCTCTGGTCAATATCAATACGGCCATGCAGGAACAGCTGATGACGTTGTCCGGTATTGGAAAGACGCGGGCGGAAGCCATTATTGCTTACCGGGAATCCAATGGGGAGTTTCAGAAGCCTGAAGATATTATGAAGGTCTCCGGGATAAAAGAAGGAGCATTTAAAAAAATTAAAGATCAAATAACTGTTTAACAGGAGCAGATGACATTGCTTTGGAGGATGAAGTATGAGTAAGAAGATTCTGGTTGTAGATGATGAAAAGCTGATTGTAAAAGGCATTAAGTTCAGTCTTATGCAGGAAGGCTGGGAAGTGGATTGTGCATATGACGGCGGTGAAGCGCTTGAGATGGCAAAACAGACAGAGTATGATATGGTTTTGCTGGATGTGATGCTGCCGGTGTATGAAGGGACAGAGGTCTGCCGGATGATCCGTGAATTTTCCAGTATGCCGATCATCATGCTGACAGCCAAGAACAGCGATATGGATAAGATTCTTGGCCTGGAGTACGGAGCGGATGATTATGTGACAAAACCGTTTAATATTCTTGAGGTAAAGGCGCGGATTAAGGCAATTATGCGCCGGAGTGCAAAATCCGAGCACAAGGAGGATGAGAACACTTCGCGGATTACGGCAGGGGATCTGGTTCTGGACAGAGAAAGCAGGACAGTCTCCATCGAAGAAAAGGACATTAATCTGACGGCGAAGGAATTTGACCTGCTGGAGCTCTTACTTCTGAATCCGGGCAAGGTTTACAGCCGTGAAAAGCTTCTGAATATTGTCTGGGGATACGAATACCCGGGTGATGTGCGGACGGTGGATGTTCATGTGAGACGACTGCGTGAAAAGATTGAGAAGACACCGAGCGATCCCAAGTATGTACAGACCAAGTGGGGTGTAGGATACTATTTCAAGGGTCAGCAGTAATTGAGGAAGGCGTATGCAGTTTTTTAAGAAGAATCATTGGAAGGAAAAGAAAGAAGATACACCGGAAAGCATGTTTCAGTATCATGTGGACAGCATAAGAGGTGTTTTCCGGTATAATCTGAAAAGCTTTCGCGTATGGATATTTCTCCTGATCGTCATACTGGCCTGGGTTCCGTTTCTCTTTCTGAATGAATATATTATCAGCCAGACGCGGACTCTGCAGGTGGAGCAGCAGGTGGAAGAGCTGCAGTATCAGGGGATGGCTCTGTCAAGACAGATGTCACGTTCTGTTTATCTGGAAAACGTGGAGATGCCCGGTCTGAATGCCACGTTGAATGCGGAGATCAATCTGCTTGCAGATATTTATGACGGGCGCATTCTGGTTGTGAATGAAAGCTTTCGGATCGTAAAGGATACGTACAGTACAGACACGGATAAGTATACTATTTCCAGAGAAGTGCTGAATTGCTTCAAAAAGGGAGAAGATTCCAGATATGAGTACTATAAAGAGGGACAGTATGTGGAATTTACGGTTCCGATCTATGATCAGGCGCTGAAGGAGATTAAAGGCGTTCTTGTTTTCTCGACTTCAACCAGGAACATTGAAACTATGGTTGAGGAACAGAAACGAAAGCTGCAGATCATGGAGGTAGCAGTCTGTATTCTTTTAAGTGTAATTGCCTTTTTTGCTTCAGGCATTCTGCTTCGTCCGTTTAAAAAGCTGGAGAATGAGCTGAATCGTGCCAATCAGGGAGATATGGATCCTATCCAGGTTCCTGACTGTCAGGAAACCGAGCGGATCGCTGCGGTGTACAACGAATCTTTGCTGCGTTTGAAGCATCTGGATGAAAGCAGGCAGGAGTTTGTATCCAATGTCTCTCATGAACTGAAGACACCGATCACTTCAATCCGTATTCTGGCGGATTCCCTGATTTCAATGGGAGAAGCGCCTGTGGAGCTGTACCGGGAATTTATGGAAGATATTTCCAATGAAATTGACCGTGAGAGCCGGATTATTGATGACCTTCTTGAGATGGTGCGTCTCGACCGTACCAAGGCGGAGCTTAGCGTACAGCGGGTCAATATGAATGATCTTCTGGAAAGCGTGCTGAAACGTTTGAAGGGAACTGCGGAGAAGCGCAATATTGTAGTTACGCTGGAGTGTATGCGGCCGGTCGTTGCGGATGTGGATGAGCTGAAGTTTACAAGAGTTATCACGAATCTGGTGGAGAATGCGATCAAGTATAACCGGGACAGCGGCAGTGTTACGGTTTCTCTGAATGCGGATCAGACCTATTTTTATGTAAAGATAGTGGATACGGGCGTGGGAATACCGGATGATGAAGTGGGCAAGGTCTTTGAGCGGTTCTATCGCGTGGATAAAGCCCGTTCCAGAGAAACCGGAGGAACCGGTCTTGGTCTGGCAATCTGTAAAGACATTGTTCAGCTGCACCATGGGGTGATCCGTGTCAGCAGTGACTTTGGGGTAGGTACAACCTTTGTTGTTCGTATCCCTCTGGTATATATTCCATAGAATCCGGAGGTACCGAAGGCAATATGAAGAGGAAACGATTAATCAGGATGATGATACTGCTTGTTTCCGTACTGGCGGTCTGTCTGCTTTCCTCCTGCAGTAAAAAGCAGGAGCAGACAGAGAAGCCGGATCCGGAAAAAGGTATCTATAATATCTATTATAAGGATGCGGAAGAAACAAAGCTGACTTCAGTAGAGTACAGGACCAAAACCAAAAGCAAGGAGGAGCTGGTAAAGGGGCTGATCAAAAAGCTTCAGAGTCAGGAAAAGGATGATCCCAGCGTGCTTCCTGCTGTGGCGTCTGATCTGGAGGTGGTCAGCTATGATCTGAGTCTGCTTCCGTTTTTAACAGTAAACTTTACAAAGTCTTATTCGGAACAAAAGGGAGCCGACGAGATTTTATGCAGGGCAGCTCTGGTTATGACGCTGACGCAGATTCCCGGTGTGAAATATGTTGAAATCCAGGTGGAGGGACAGCCTTTGCTTGACAGTGCGCAAAAGCCTGTCGGAAAGCTGTCAGCGGACCGTTTTCTGACAGACATGAACGGGAATATGTTTTCCAGACAGAAGAATAAACTGCTGCTGTATTTTGCCAGCAAGGATGGAAAAGAGCTGGTCGAGGTGGAACGTACTGTTTTAAATGACAGCAGTATGGCGCTGGAAAAGCTGGTCATGAAGCTTCTGTTGGAAGGACCGCCGGACAGCGCAGCCAGGGCGGTGCTTCCTGACACGGTTTCTATACTGGATATTTCAATCCGGTCAGGAACCTGTTATGTGAATTTTGATTCCGGTTTTTTAACCGATACCATGGATCTGGAGCCGGAGATCATTATTTATTCCATTGTTGATTCACTGGCGGAGCTGCCGGATGTAAGTCAGGTGCAGATTATGGTGAATGGAATTTCTGATGTCAAATTTAAGGACAGTATTTCACTGGCAGAGCCCTTTGTAAAGGATCTCAGCTATCTGTTTGTTCAGGAGGAAGAAACAGAGGGGGAGATGGAACTATCAGGAGAGTAATACTTGCCTGTTTTTTATCCTGCGCCTGCGGGATATTTGTGGACAGACAGCTGGCGGAAACCGGAGCAGAGGGTTTCGGGCTGTCTGTTTTTTGTACCATTATCAGTTGTGCAGGAGCGGTATTCTGCGCATGGATGACGATGTCTGTTTTTTCAGGAGAAATCTGTTTTTCTCTTCGTTTTTTACAGAAAAGACGGTTTTGGTACGGAATGATGGCAGCTGTCTGCTTTTTTATCGGGGGAAGGGCCGGGACGGAAGCGGTGAAACTGCAAAAGCCGTTTGAAGCCCTGGATGGAAAGCAGATAGAGGCATCTGGTGTAGTTGAACAGATCAGTGAAAAAGATGGAATGATCACTTTGCTGGTAAAAAATGTCGAGATAAAAAAGCCGGTAATGGAGATTCGAGGAGAAAAGCTTCATGTTTGCTTTGAAGCAGGGGAAAATCGCGTAAGGCCCGGTCAGCGGGTCGTACTTTCCGGTCGCTTTTCACTGTATCCAGGCGCCACAAATCCGGGAGCATTTGATTATCGGGAGTATTGCTTCAGCCTGAGGATAATGGGCAGGGTGGAGTGTTCCTTGGAGCAGATAAAGCTTTTGGGGGACGGCTTTTGGGTGCGGGAGTCTTTGTTTTTATTGCGGGGCAGTATCCGAGAGCAGATCTTGCGGCTGGCATCACAGGAGGATGCCGGGATATTGATCTGTCTGTTAACCGGGGATAAATCTGAGCTGGATGATTACTGGAAAAGTCTGTATCAGGAAAGCGGAATTATTCATCTGCTGACGATCAGCGGGCTGCACATCAGCATTTTGGGAATGGGGATTTTTCATTTTCTGCGCAGAGTGCTGGGAGGCTTTGTCGGGAGCAGTCTGATTTCGGGGCTGGCAGCGGGCGCTTTTTGTATGATGGCAGGAGAAGGAACCTCGATGGTTCGTGCGGTCATCTGTTTTTTGCTGTTTTTGCTTGCAGGCTGTCTGGGGAAATCCTATGACCTTTTAACAGCTGCTGCGGTTTCCGGTATTCTGATCCTGACAGAATATCCGCTTTTATTGTTTCAGGCTGGATTTTTGATGACCTTTGGCTGTGTGCTGGGGATTGGATTTTTGCTTCCTTTGGGGGAGCTGCTGTTTTTAAAGGAGGAAGGCAGTGCGGTTTTGCGTTATCTGCAGAAAGCGCTGTTAGGGGCTTTCTGGCTTCAGCTTTTTTCTCTGCCGGCGCTGCTCTGGTTTCAGGGGAAGGTATCGCCTGTTGGAGTATGGATCAATCTGCTGACGGTGCCGTTTATGAGCCTGGTGCTGATCTCAGCCTGTTTTGCCGTGGCGGCAGGATATTTTTCTGCATCTGCAGGTGTTTTCCTGCTGGGGGCTTCCCATTATATCCTGGCCTGGTACGAGCAGGTGTGTCTGTTTTTCAGGAAGCTGCCGTTTTATCAGCTGGTAAATGGAAGACCCTGTGCGTGGCAGATCATTTTATGGCTGGTTTTGAGCGGGGCGCTGTTGTCTGCCGGGTATTGCTTTGTACTGAAGAAGCAGAGAAAGCTGCCGTTTTTTGCAGGAATTTTGTTCTTTCCGGCAGCATTGCTTCTGCTGCATAGACTTCCGTCCGATGAGCTGGTCATCCACTTTCTGGATGTAGGCCAGGGGGACGGAATGATAATGGAAATTCCGGGCGGCAGTACGTTTTGCATCGATGGAGGCAGCAGCAGTCAGAAAAAGCTGGAGGAATACGTATATGAACCGTACCTGTCCTATGCGGGAATCGATTCTGTCGACTGCTGGCTGATTACGCATCCCGATAGCGATCATTACTCAGGGATGTACCAGCTGCTGAAAAATGATTTTCCGATACGGCATATTTTGCTGCCGGAGGTATTTCGAAACAGCGAATTTGCCAAAAAACTGGAAATCCTTCACCCAATCGAGTATATAGAAGGCGGAAAAACACTTCAAATTGGGGAACTCAGGCTTGAAATCCTGCATCCGAACGTTTTGTATCAGACAGAGGATGAAAATGATGCTTCAGCCGTTGTGTATACAAACTGGGAAGGAACTGCCATGCTTTTTACCGGAGATATGGCAGCCGGATCAGAGCCGGAGGTTTTAAAGGCCTTAAGAGGCAGAAAAGCAGATATTTTAAAGGTAGCCCATCACGGCTCGAAGGGCTCCACAACGGCGGAGCTTTTAAAGCAGATTGCTCCGAGGGCAGCCATTATATCCAGCGGGAAGAACAATCGCTATGGACATCCGCACCGGGAGCTTACGGAGCGGTTGAACGAAGCCGGAATCCGCTGGTGGAATACTGCCGAATCGGGCTGTATCCGCATTGTCTGTAAAAAGAATGCCTTTGAAGTGAAAGCATTTACAGTCCGTTAACACACGGTAAACGCAAGCTTTTTATAATAGTTTATTTTATTGTTATAAAAGGCTGTGAAGGCTCCATTACAGTACAATCCTGTTCGGGGACGCGTTCTCTATGGTCCCTTTCACAGGATTGTACTGTAATTCCGCCGTCGTAGTTTTGCGATATTGCAGGTTTAACGGATGCTGGAAAATCATGCGTTTACCGTGTCCGTTAACACAAAATATCTTGAAAAGTCAGCATTTTTCGTTTATAATAAACTGGTTTTTCCTATCATGGGAGGTAAGTCTCCCTGATAGAAAAAGGAGTAACGATTATAAAATTCAGAAATTCCCGGGAGGAAAGAGGATGTTTCGTTTTTTTGTGACACCGGAGCAGATAACCGGAGACCGCGTCGTTGTAACAGGTGAGGATGTGAATCATATGAAGAATGTTCTTCGCATGAAACCTGGTGAAAAGGTTCGCATCAGCAGCGGAAGCGATGAGGATTATTTTTGTACGATTGAGGCGTTTGATGAGGGCCAGGTAATGCTGCGGGTGGACAGCAGGGAAACCTCTTCGATTGAACTTCCTGTTCAGATCTATCTGTTTCAGGGTCTGCCCAAGTCGGATAAAATGGAACTGATCATACAGAAAGCGGTAGAGCTGGGTGCGTATGCGGTTGTGCCGGTGGCTATGAAGCGTTCTGTAGTAAAGCTGGATGCAAAGAAAGCGCAGGCAAAGGTAAAGCGCTGGAATGCGATTGCAGAGAGCGCAGCAAAGCAGAGCGGACGTATGGTAATCCCGCAGGTGCAGCTGCCGGTAACCTTTGAGAAGGCTCTCGTGCAGGCCGCAGACATGGAATACTGCCTGCTGCCTTATGAAAATGAAGAAGGCATGGAGGGCGTGCGGAGCATATTGTCCGATCTTGCAAAAGCAGTAAAGCGCAGACGTGAGGAAGGTGCAGCGCAGGCCGCAGGTACTGAACTGAAAATGCAATCGCCTGCAGGCGCCGAACTGAAACCGCAATTGCCCGCAGGCACCGAACTGAAACCGCACGAGCCGATTCGAATTGGTATTTTGATTGGTCCTGAGGGCGGATTTGACCCGGGAGAGGTGGAGCTGGCTGAACAGAAGGGCTGGAAGCGTATTTCACTTGGCAGGCGGATCCTTCGGACTGAAACCGCCGGTATGGCTCTTTTGTCGGTTCTTGTGTATCTTCTGGAACCGTAACCGCAAATACCGAATAACTTATAGTATAGATACAGTCTGTGGACTGGAGGAAAAATAATGGAAGCATATCTGGATAATTCAGCAACAACCTGTGCATTTGCGCGGGTGTGTGATATTATGATGAAAACCATGTCAGAAGATTATGGAAATCCTTCTTCGATGCATTCAAAAGGCTTTCATGCAGAGCATTATGTAAAAGAAGCAAGGGAAGCTGTGGCAAAAAGTCTCAGAGTCAGCGACCGGGAGATTTTATTTACCTCAGGCGGAACCGAATCCAACAATCTGGCGCTGATCGGCTGCGCAATGGCCAACAAACGAAGCGGAAATCACCTGATCACAACCGTATTTGAGCACGCGTCGGTGGGAAATACGATGCGCTATCTGGAGGAACAGGGATTTCGTGTGACGTATCTGCCGGTAGACCATGAAGGCTGTGTTTCGCTGAAGGCGCTGGAAGAAGCAATCTGCCCGGATACGATTCTGGTATCGGTTATGTATGTCAATAATGAAATCGGCTCGGTACAGCCGATTGAAGAGATTGCCCGGATCATCCGGCGGAAAAAGCCGGACGTTCTGTTTCATGTAGATGCAATTCAGGCGTATGGCAAATATGTGATTCGTCCGAAACGCCAGGGAATCGATCTGTTGTCCGTAAGCGGTCATAAGATCCATGGACCCAAAGGAACCGGTTTTTTGTATGTGCGGGATAAGGTGAAGATGAAGCCTCTGATCTGGGGCGGCGAGCAGCAGCGGGGAATGCGCTCCGGTACAGAGAATGTACCCGGAATCGCAGGACTCGGTGAAGCGGTAAAGGAAATTTACAAGGATCATGAAGCCAGAATCCGTAAAATGTATGAACTGAAGCATCTTTTTATTGACAATATAAAGGAATTGGATGATATTGTAATAAATGGCCAGCCAATCGACCAGGGAGCGCCTCATATTGTGAGTGTCAGCTTTCGCGGAGTCCGCAGCGAGGTCCTTCTGCACGCGCTGGAAGAAAGAGAAATCTATGTATCAGCAGGTTCTGCCTGCTCATCCAATCATCCGGCGGTCAGCGGCACCTTAAAAAGTATTGGGGTTGAGAATGACCTGCTGGATTCCACTCTTCGATTCAGCTTCGGAGTATTTACTACGGAGGCTGAGATTCTGTATACAGTACAGGTGTTAAAGGAACTGCTGCCGATGCTGCGCAGATTCCGCAGAAGCTAATGATTTAAGAACCACATGGAAATGGAGAGAAAAATGAAATTTCATGCTTTTTTGATTAAATATGCAGAAATCGGTATTAAGGGAAAAAACCGTTATCTGTTTGAGGATGCACTGATGAAGCAGATACGCCGTGCATTAAGACGTATCGAAGGCTCTTTTAAGGTATGCAAGGAAGACGGCCGTATTTATGTTATGGCAGAAGACGAAGATTTTGATGAACAGGATGTATATGATGCCCTGCAGCACGTATTTGGAATCCAGGGAATCTGTCCGATGCTCCAGGTAGAAGACGAGGGCTGGGAAAAGCTCTGTGAAACCGTTGTAAATTACATGAAGGAAGCTTACTGTGAGGAAGAAGCTTACAGCTTCAAGGTACAGGCAAGACGGGCAAGAAAGAACTATCCTTATAATTCCAATGAAATCTGCCGCAACATGGGCGAGGTTATTCTGGATCAGATTTCAGGCGTTCATGTAGACGTTCACAATCCCGACGTTATGCTGCACATTGAGATCCGCCAGAAGATCAATATTTATTCCAGGACAGTAAAAGGACCCGGCGGTATGCCTGTTGGTACGAACGGTAAGGCTATGCTGCTGCTCTCCGGCGGTATCGACAGCCCGGTTGCCGGTTATATGATCGCCAAACGAGGCGTTGTCCTGGATGCGGTTTATTTTCATGCGCCGCCGTACACCAGCGACCGCGCAAAGCAGAAGGTAATCGATCTGGCCAGGGAAGTGGCAGCATATGCAGGTCCTGTGAATCTGCATATCGTAAACTTTACAGATATTCAGCTTGCAATCTATGAAAAATGTCCTCATGATGAGCTGACGATCATTATGCGCCGCTATATGATGAAAATCGCACAGGATCTTGCCGGTCAGACAGGCTGTCTGGCTCTGGTCACCGGTGAAAGCATCGGACAGGTTGCGTCTCAGACCATGCAGTCCATGGCTGTAACCAATGAAGTCTGCACAATGCCGGTTTATCGCCCGCTTGTAGGCTTTGACAAACAGGATATTGTAGAAATTTCACAGCAGATCGGAACATTTGAGACATCTATCCTGCCTTACGAGGACTGCTGCACGATCTTTGTCGCAAAGCACCCGGTTACCAAGCCCAATCTGAAAATTATTAAACGCTCAGAGAGCAATCTGGAAGGTGTTATCGAGTCTTTATATGAAACTGCCATGAATACTGTTGAAACCGTATGGTGTGAAAGTGAAAGATAGAACACGGCGGTAAGACCTGAACTGCGAGATGGCTGAGAAGTGACTGAAAAGTGCTGAGAAGCAGCTGAAAAGCAACTGAAAAAGGGAATGCCCTTTCGGACATTCCCTTTTCCTGATAATCCGGCAAAACGCAGAAGTTTTGTTTATTCAACTACGTAAGGCTTTAATGCTTCCATGATGTCATCAATCTGATCTGTAGCATGAATATTCAGTTCAATCGGCTTGGAAAGATCCAGACTGAAGATACCCATGATGGATTTTGCATCAATAACGTATCTGCCTGAGATTAAATCGAAATCGCAATCGAATTTTGTCAGGGTATTAACAAATGACTTTACTTTATCGATTGAGTTTAACATAATATTGATGGTTTTCACAGGAAAATCCTCCTTAAAAATTTATAATGTTCGTTACTGTAATTTTACTAAGAGAAAGTCTCGATGTCAAGCAATTTACAGTTCATTTAGAGGTACAAAATGAAGTAAATTTTTATAGGTATCCTAAATAATACAGAATGTAGTACAGAATGAGCGCCGGAGGGCGGATTTTCGGAGACAGAAAAGGAGAAAAAATTGAAAAAAGCAGCTTTTCATACTTTAGGATGTAAAGTGAACACATACGAAACAGAAGTTATGAAATCTCAGCTGAAGGAACATGGGTACGAAATCGTTCCCTTTCATGAAGCTGCAGATGTCTATATTATAAATACGTGTACCGTAACCAATATTGCGGATCAGAAGTCAAGACAGATGCTGCACAAGGCAAGAAAGAAAAATCCTCAGGCAGTGATTGCAGCGGTGGGCTGTTATGCGCAGGCTTCGAAGGAGGAGCTTGAGAGGGATGAAACGGCGGATCTGATCATCGGCAACAATCAGAAGAGCCGTCTGTACGAGCTTCTTGAGGAATATGAAGCAAAACACAGCCGCCAGGAGGCAGTTTGTGACTTAAAGCATGAAAAATCCTATGAATCGATGTTTCTGACTTCAACAGAGGACAGAACCAGAGCCTTTTTAAAGATTCAGGATGGATGCAACCAGTTCTGCAGCTATTGCAAGATTCCCTATGCAAGAGGACGTGCAAGAAGCCGCGCACTGGAGGATACTATTGAAGAAATCCGTGTGCTGGCCGGACAGGGATTTAAGGAAATCGTGTTAACCGGTATTCATTTAAGCTCTTACGGAAGAGACCTGAATGAGGAAAAACGGCCGCTTCTGAAGGAAGTGATCCTTCTGGCCGCTGAAATCCCCGGAATTGAAAGAATCCGACTCGGCTCGCTGGAACCGAATGTAATAACAGAAGACTTTATCATACCGCTGGCTAAATGCAGCAAATTCTGCCCGCATTTTCATCTTTCCCTGCAGAGCGGCTGTGATGAAACATTAAAGCGGATGAATAGACATTATACAGCCGGTGAATACTATGATAAATGTGAACTGATCCGCAGATATTTTGAACATCCTGCTATTACAACCGATGTCATTGCAGGCTTCCCGCAGGAAACAGAAGAAGAATTCTGCGAAACCTGCGCATTTGTGGAAAAAGTCGGTTTTGCGGAAATGCATGTATTTAAATATTCAAGAAGAAAAGGAACCAAAGCAGACACCATGGAAGGTCAGGTGCCGGAACCGGTCAAAACAGAGCGCAGCCACAAGCTGCTGGAGATTGCTGCACGCAGCCAGCAAAATTACCTTTCCTGGTACCAGAATCGTGAAGTGGAAGTCCTCACAGAAGATGAGATCCAATACGAAGGAGAAACCTGGCGCTGCGGCCACACCAAGGAATATGTGAAGTGTTTGTTAAAAAACTGCGGAGCAAATGAACTGAAAACCGTAACGGTAACCGGAGCCACCGAAAATCATATGCTTCTGTCCTGAAACAAAAAGAAAATCGTCCTGGACATAAAAGAAAAATGTTCCCCGGATATAAAAGAAAAACGTTCCTCAGACATTACCTCTTGCCGAAAACGTTAAAATGTATTAAAATAGCACTGAGTATTGCCCGGAAAAATAATTGTAAAGGAAGTGAGCGTGTGAGCGATATCAATGCAACACAGTTTTTTAAGGTACCTCAGGACAACGAAAGTGATGTGGAAAAGGTTCTGGAGTCAGTTTGTCATGCTATGCTGGAAAAGGGCTATAACCCTCAGAGTCAGATCGTAGGCTATATTATGTCTGGTGACCCTACCTATATAACCAGTCATAACGGCGCAAGAAGCATGATCATGAAGGTGGAACGGGATGAAATTCTGGAAGAACTGATGCGGTTTTATCTGGAAAATAAATTAAACAGGAAGTAAGTATGCGTATACTTGGACTTGATTACGGTTCGAAGACCGTGGGAGTGGCTGTCAGTGACGGGCTGGGCATTACGGCGCAGGGATTGGAGACAATTCAGAGGACACAGGCAAATAAGCTGAGAAAGACACTTGCACGTATAGAACAATTGATTAAAGAATATGATGTAGAAAAGATTGTTCTGGGGTGTCCCCGGAACATGAACAACACAGAAGGCCCCCGTGTGCAGGCGACGCTTGAATTTCAGGAGATGCTGAAGCGGCGGACAGGTCTGGAGGTTATTTTACAGGACGAGCGTCTGACTACTGTTTCGGCAGAGAAGGTTCTGATGGAAGCCGGAGTCAGGAGAGAAAACCGCAAGGAAGTAATTGATAAGATTGCGGCTGTATTTATCCTGCAGACTTATCTGGATGCACAGGCTTTCGCGGCACGTAAGGAGATTGAATGATTAATAACAGCAACACCATTGTTCTTACAACTGAGGACGGCGAGACACTAGAATTATATGTATTGGAAAAAACCAGAATTAACGGAAAGGATTATCTGCTGACGGCGGACGGCAGTCTGGATGATGAGGATTCAGATGAGGCAGAATGCTATATTTTCAGAGACGATTCTCTTCCGGGCGATTCTGAGGCAGTTTATGTCATGGTAGAAAACGAGGATGAACTGGTCGGCGTACTGGATATTTTTCAGAATTTAATGGACGACGTATCGATTGAAAATTAAATGACGGTATTTGGTTTTTCGGCGGACTGCTGTTTGCTGTGGACTGTGCGTATGCAGTCTGCCGGAGTACGGACCCATGTTCCGTATCAGAGCAGATTCATGCCGGTTTTCTTCCTGCATTTATTATTTTAGCGCAGTACGGGGTACTGCAGCAGAAAGCACGGAGGTAACTAATTGAAATCAGAAACAAACCATAAAAAACTACGTATTATTCCTTTAGGCGGTATGGAATCAATCGGTATGAACATTACA
This sequence comes from Lachnospiraceae bacterium, assembly GCA_030536685.1. Classification (GTDB taxonomy): domain Bacteria; phylum Bacillota; class Clostridia; order Lachnospirales; family Lachnospiraceae; genus TWA4. Next base: position 18,357 of record JAUNPP010000007.1, on the reverse strand, counting down.
GCGCTGGAATACGAAGACAGCATCATTGTCATTGACTGCGGTCTGAGTTTTCCGAGTGATGATATGCTGGGTATCGATCTGGTTATACCGGATGTCACATACCTGAAAGAGAATATAGAAAAAGTAAAAGGCTTTTTTATTACCCATGGTCACGAGGACCATATCGGCGCATTGCCCTATGTGCTGAGAGATATCAATGTTCCGATCTACGGAACAAAGCTTACGATCGGTATTATTGAAAGCAAATTAAAAGAACATCCGAATCTGAAAGCAGTAAAAAAGAAAGTTGTGAAATACGGACAGTCAATCAACATGGGCTGCTTCCGTGTGGAATTTATCAGAACCAACCACAGTATCGCAGATGCAGCAGCATTTGCTATTTTTACTCCTGTGGGTGTTGTGGTTCATACAGGTGACTTTAAGATTGACTATACTCCCGTTTTCGGTGACTCAGTTGATCTGCAGCGTTTTGCGGAGCTGGGAAGAAAAGGCGTGCTGGCGCTGATGTGTGACAGTACCAATGCGATCAGGGAAGGCTTTACCATGTCTGAGCGCACGGTAGGACGAACATTTGATAATTTATTTGCAGAGAATGTCAGTCACAGGATTATTGTGGCGACATTTGCTTCCAATGTCGACCGTGTTCAGCAGATCATCAACACTGCCTACAAGTACGGCAGAAAGGTTGTAGTGGAAGGCCGGAGCATGGTGAATATCATCAGCACGGCTTCAGAGCTTGATTATCTGAAGATTCCGGAAGGAACACTGATCGATCTGGATTCTCTGAAAAATTATCCGGATGAAAAGACGGTACTGATCACGACCGGAAGCCAGGGAGAATCGATGGCTGCCCTTTCAAGAATGGCTGCCGGAATCCACCGCAAGGTTTCCATCAAACCGGGAGATGCGATTATTCTGAGTTCTACTCCGATCCCCGGCAATGAGAAGGCCGTTTCCAAGATTATCAATGAGCTGTCCATGAAGGGCGCACATGTTATTTATCAGGATACACATGTTTCGGGACATGCCTGTCAGGAAGAGATCAAGCTGATCTATTCTCTGCTGCATCCCCGCTATGCAATCCCGGTTCACGGAGAATTCCGCCACCGCCAGGCACAGGCAAATCTGGCAAAATACCTTGGAATTCCTGATGAAAGGATCTTTATGATCAACGCCGGTGATGTGCTGGAGCTGGATGATGAGAGCGCTGAGGTTGCCGGAAAGGTACATTCAGGCTCTATTCTGGTAGATGGTCTCGGCGTCGGCGATGTCGGCAATATTGTACTTCGTGACCGTCAGAGCCTGTCACAGAACGGTATTATCATTGTAGTGCTTTCTCTGGAAAAGCATTCCAACCAGCTTTTGGCAGGTCCGGATATTGTCTCCAGAGGATTTGTATATGTCAGAGAGTCAGAAGATCTGATGGAAGAAGCAAGACAGATCGTCTGCAGTGCGGTAGACGAATGTCTGCGCAGAAATATAACGGACTGGGTACGCTTAAAAACGGTTATCAGAGATAACTTAAGTGATTTCCTCTGGAAAAAGATGAAACGTAACCCCATGATCCTGCCGATCATCATGGAAGTCTGATTCCGTGATAACTATGGGTATGCTGTCGTGCTTTGCATGGCAGCATATTTATCAGAAAAGGGAGAACGATATGGCTGAAATAATTCGTGATGAAGATGCAAAAAAGGAGAATCAGACAATCTGGCTCATTGTCAGAACTGCGCTTAAACTGCTTGCAGTACTTTTGTTAGTCATTGCAGTACATCTGGTGATCAGCAGCGGATATGATTTCGGATACAATCTTTTTGCAGCCCCGGCAATGTCGGCGCCTCCGGGAAGAGAAGTGACCTTTCAGATAGAGAAAGGTGATTTGACAGCGAAGATCATTGACGGTCTGGCAGATGCAGGTCTGATTCCGGATAAATTTACTTTTCGCTGCCAGATCCTCTTTTATGATAAGATTCTGCAGCCGGGCGAATATACGCTGAATACCTCCATGACCAGTAAGGAAATTCTGCTGTATCTGAATGACGGACCCGGTTCACAGGAGAACAAGTGATAAAAGGGTCTTTAGGATGCTAATGAAGTTCTGATAGGAGAAAATGAGGCTGTCTGATGATTGTAGATGAGAGAACAACTGAATATATCAGGTCGCTGGAACCGGATTATACACCGGTTCTTGCAGAAATAGAAGCAGAGGCAATTCGTGACAGGGTTCCGATCATTAAACGGGAAACCGGAAGTCTGCTGCGGAGTCTGATTCTGATGAAACGCCCCGGAAGAATTCTGGAGGTGGGTACGGCAACAGGATTTTCGGCTCTTCTTATGAGTGAAGTGATGCCTGAAGGCTGTACCATTACAACGATTGAGAAATATGAAAAAAGAATCCCTCTGGCACGGGCTAATTTTTGCAGGGCAGGCAAGGAAGATGTGATTCATCTGATTGCCGGCGATGCTGCAGAAGTGCTTGAATCGCTGGAGGGGTCTTTTGATTTTATTTTTATGGATGCTGCCAAGGGGCAGTATATCCACTTTCTTCCTTCGGTGATGCGTCTTCTGGAGCCGGGAGGCATTCTGGTTTCCGATAATATCCTGCAGGATGGGCAGCTGGTGGAATCCCGCTATGGTGTGATCCGCAGAAACCGCACGATCCACAGCCGGATGCGGGAGTATCTGTACGCATTAAAACATACAGAGGGACTGGAATCTTCCGTTTTAACAGTAGGAGACGGAGTTACGATCAGTGTAAGGAAGAAGTAATCAGGAGGAATGAGATGAAAAAACCTGAACTTTTGATTCCCGCAGGGAGTCTTGAAGTTTTAAAAACCGCAGTGTACTATGGTGCAGATGCGATATATGTCGGCGGCGAGGCTTTCAGCCTGCGTGCCAAAGCAAAGAATTTTTCCATGGAGGAGCTGACGGAGGGAATCCGTTTCGCTCATGAACATGGTGTAAAGGTTTATGTTACCGCCAATATTCTGGCACATAACCAGGATCTTGAGGAGGCTGCCGATTATTTCAGAGAGCTGAAAAAAGCAGGTCCCGATGCTGTTCTGGTGTCCGACCCGGGGCTTTTTATGGTTGCGAGAGAGGTGATTCCCGAAATCCCCCTCCATATCAGCACCCAGGCCAACAATGTGAATTACGGAACCTTTTTATTCTGGAAAGCGCAGGGCGCAACCCGTGTTGTAACAGGACGCGAGCTGTCATTGGAAGAAATCCGCACGATCCGCTCCAAAATTCCGGATGATATGGAAATTGAAAGCTTTATACACGGCGCAATGTGTATATCCTATTCCGGCCGCTGTCTGCTGTCCAATTATCTGACCGGCAGAGACGCCAATCAGGGTGCATGTACGCATCCCTGTCGCTGGAAATATGCCCTGATGGAGGAAAAGCGCCCGGGTGAATATTTCCCTGTCTTTGAAAATGAGCGCGGAACCTTTATCTTTAATTCAAAAGATCTGTGTATGATCGACCATATTCCGGATATGGTCGAAGCAGGAATTGACAGCTTTAAGATCGAAGGGCGCATGAAAGCGGCTCTTTATGTTGCCGTAGTGGCAAGAACCTACCGCCGTGCGATCGATGATTATTTTACAGATCCGGCATTATATGAAAAAAATATGGACTGGTACCGGGCTGAAATCGAAAAATGTACGATGCGTCAGTTTACAACCGGATTTTTCTATGGAAAACCTGATTCAGAATCACAGATTTATGACAATAATACTTATATACAGGATTATATCTATCTGGGAATGAGCGGTTCTGTGAAAGAGGATGGAAGCTTCTTCCTGGAACAGAAAAATAAGTTTTCAGTTGGAGAAACAGTGGAGATCATGAAACCGGATGGACGAAATCTGGAAGCTGAGGTTGTTTCGATTCTGAGTGAGGAAGGCATTGCGCAGGAAAGTGCGCCGCATGCCAGACAGCATTTATCAGTAAAGCTTACGATACAGCCGGAAGAAGGGGATATTCTGAGAAAGAAGGCCTGATAAGTTATGGAAATCATTTTGTTTGCCGTTTCGGGATTCAACATACTTTACTATGCTGTTTTAGTAATATTTGCAGATGTTTTCTGGGAACTGCAGCTCTACTGGCCGGTCAGCGCGCTGATCCTTGCCTTGATCGGTCTGTTTCTGCGTATTGACAGGAAAAACAGACAGCAGCATAAAAGGTGTGTTTCGCTGGAGGTTCGGACGGCTATCTGCACCAGCCTGGGGCTTTATTTTCTTCTGATCGGTATTTTTATCGTGCTGATCCTTTCCAGCAGTTTTTCCAAAAATCAGGAAAATATAAATTACCTGATCGTGATTGAAAATGGGGATGTGGAAGCCTCATTGACCGAATATGATTATGAAACGCTGGATTGTACAGGCGAATATATGAGCAGGCACAAGGATGTAAAGGTCATATTGGCAGGCTGCAGCCGTTTCAGGGATCTGGAGGGAGATGAGGCAAAGCTGCAGAATCTTATGAAAATCTATCTGCAGAAGAAGGGTGTGGAAGAAAGCCGGATCATAACAGAAGAGATTTCCAATAACCTGAGGCAGAACATCATGTACAGCTACGCATACATTCTGATGGACTGGTATCAGGAGGATGCAGACCGGGAAAATGATCCTGTAGTGGGAATCGTGTCAGATACATCGTCTATTTTTCGCTATGAGATGATCGTGAACAGCTTAAAGCGGGATATGAAGGTTCTTTCATTCCGCGAGTCGGGTCTGCTCTGGCCATCGAGACTGGTAGAGGAAATGAGGCTGATTTTAAAATATCATCTGATCAATCAGATTGAGTATAGAAATTAAAACGGCATGAAAAGCATTTGGGTGCACAGGATGCGCCGTTAGGAGGAGAACATGGCATTTGAAACGCTGGAAACATACAGTTTGTTAAAAGAGGAACGAATTCAGGAGCTGGATTCGACAGCATATATTATGCGGCATAAAAAGAGCGGAGCGAGGATTTTTCTGCTGTCCAATGAGGATGAGAATAAGGTGTTTACGATCGGCTTCCGCACACCGCCTGTAAACAGTACAGGGGTGGCTCATATTCTGGAACATTCCGTATTGTGCGGTTCCTTAAAATTCCCTTTGAAGGACCCTTTTGTAGAGCTGGTAAAAGGCTCTCTGAATACATTTTTAAATGCCATGACATATCCGGATAAAACGATTTATCCGGTTGCCAGCTGTAATGATACGGATTTTCAGAATCTGATGGACGTGTATATGGATGCGGTGCTCAATCCCCGGATCTATGAAACCGACAAGATCTTCCGCCAGGAAGGCTGGCACTATGAGCTGGAATCCGAGGAGGCGCCACTGACGATCAATGGCGTTGTTTATAACGAGATGAAAGGTGCATTTTCCTCTCCGGATGGAGTTCTTGAAAGATATATCCAGAACTGTCTGTATCCGGAGAATGCCTACGGACAGGAATCCGGTGGAGATCCGGATGTGATCCCGACACTTGGATACGAGGAATTTCTCGCTTTCCACAAAAAATACTATCATCCCTCCAACAGCTACATCTATCTGTATGGAAACATGGATATGGAAGAAAAGCTGCGATGGCTGGATGAAGAATACCTGAACCGGTATGATGCGATGGAGGTAGATTCTGAAATCAGACCTCAGAAATGCTTTGAAAAACCGGTAGAACAGACGATCTCCTGCCCGGCAGAGGAGGATAATGAGGATGGCTCCTGGCTGGCACTTGCCATGACCGTCGGCAGCGTGCTTGACCGCAGACAGTATGTCGCAATGAATATTCTGGATTATGCGCTTCTGGATGCGCCGGGAGCGCCCCTGAAACAGGCGCTGATCGATAAAAAACTCTGCAAGGATGTCTACGGCGGCACAGAATCCGGTATTTTACAGCCGTATTTCTCTGTTGTAGCGAAAAATGCGGAGCCGGAGAAAATGCAGGAATTTCTGGACACGGTCAATCAGACGCTTTCCGAGCTGGCAGAAAACGGGCTGAATAAGCGGACGCTGGCAGCAGGCCTTAACAGTGCGGAATTTAAGTACCGTGAAGCAGATTACGGCGCATTTCCCAAGGGGCTGATGTATGGAATCCAGTGCTTTGACAGCTGGCTGTACGAGGAAACCGACCCTCTGATGCATCTGAAATACAGCGAAACCTTTGACTGGCTGCGCGAGCATATGGAGGAGGGATATTTTGAGGATATGATTCGCAGATATCTGTTGAACAATCCTCATCAGGCCCGGATCATCATGACTCCGCAGCCCGGTCTGGCGGCAAAGAAGGATGCACAGCTGGCAGCTGCACTTGCAGAAAAAAAGGCGGCCATGAGTGCGGAGGAAATCCGCTGTATGATAGAAGAAACAAAGGAACTGAAGGCCTTTCAGGAGGCTGTTGATCCGCCGGAGGTATTAGCCCGGATTCCCATGCTTTCCAGAGAAGATATCGGAAAGAAGGCTTCTGTCTTTTACAATACATTAAAGCATGAAGAAGGCGGGGACGTTTTGTATCACGAGCTGTTTACCGGTGGAATCGGTTATCTGAAAATCCTGTTCGATCTTGATGGAATGGATATGGAAGAAATCCAGTATGCGGCGCTGCTTCGCTCTCTGCTTTGTCTGGTAAACACCGCGCATTACAGCTACGGCGAGCTGGCTGATGAAATCGGTATGAACTGCGGCGGTCTGGCACCGGGAATCGGCACCTACGACAGCTGCAGGGACTTCAATCAGTTCCTTGGAATCTTCGAGCTGGCTGCCAAGGTCAAAACAGAAAAGCTGGACTTTGTATTCCGGATGTTTAAGGAAATCGTATTTACCTCTGATCTGAGCGATAAGAAACGGATCGGAGATGTTATTGCCCAGTTAAATTCCAGACTGCAGATGCGTATGGTTTCAAATGGGCATATGACCGCAATCGGCAGATCGATTTCAGGCTTCAGCCGCTCTGCCAAATTCAGCGAGCTGATCGGCGGAATGGAATTTGCACGTTTTGTCAACCGCCTGGATGCGGATTTTGAGCGAAGAAGCGATGAGATCATAGAAAAACTCGGTGCAGTTCGCCGGAAGATCTTCAGACCGTCAAGAATGTTTGTCAGCTATACTGCCGATTCAGAAAGCTGTAAACTGCTTCCTGAACTGTTAAAGGATTTTTCCAAATGTCTTGCCGAAGAATTTCACGATACGCAGACTGCTTCCAGCGCTTTCTTCAAGGGCGGCTGTCAGTATGAACTGGACATGCCTGCTTCTGTTTGCGAACCGATAAAGGAAGGTATGATAACTGCTTCTCAGATCCAGTACGTGGCAAGAACCGGAAATTTCGCGGCAAATGGACTGGAATACCGCTCAACACTGCGGATTCTGGGCGTTATTTTAAATTATGATTATCTTTGGCTGAATATCCGTGTAAAGGGCGGCGCCTATGGCTGCATGAGCGGTTTCGGCAGAAACGGAGAGAGTTATCTGGTTTCCTACCGTGACCCGAATCTGAAGGAAACGAATGAAATCTATGAAGGAATTCCGGCTTATCTGCGCTCCTTTGAGGCTGATGAACGGGATATGACCAAATATATTATCGGAACGATCAGCGATCTGGATATTCCACAGACTCCCAAGACCAAAGGCATCCGTTCGCTGGCGGCTTATCTGACCGGTGTGACGGAGGAAATGCTTCAGGAGGACAGAGACAGGATCCTTTCCTGTCAGCCGGAGGACATCCGGGAGCTGGCAGATTATATAGAAGCCATGCTCAGGCCGGAACATTTCTGCGTGGTCGGCAGTGAAAGCAAAATTCATGAAAATGAAGCTATGTTTGACCGGGTGGAGAATTTATTTCCACGGGTAAAGACAGATACGGAAGAAATGCCGCAGCGAAGCGGACAGGAGGAGCAGAATGAGTAAACAGTTTAAATCGGGATTTGTAACATTGATCGGACGCCCGAATGTGGGAAAATCAACACTGATGAATCATCTGATCGGGCAGAAGATTGCGATTACGTCAAGAAAGCCCCAGACAACCAGAAACCGGATTCAGACCGTGTATACAGATAAAGAATCACAGATGATCTTTCTGGATACTCCCGGTATGCATAAGGCAAAGAACAAGCTGGGAGAATATATGGTCAATGTAGCCGAGCGCACTTTGACCGAGGTCGATGTAATTCTCTGGCTGGTGGAGCCGGACAGCAAGATTGGACCGGGAGATCATACGATTCTGGAGAAATTAAAGCTTGTAAAAACACCGGTTATCCTGATCATCAACAAGATTGATACGATTGAAAAATCAGAGGTAGGCAATCTGATCACAATGTGGAAGCAGCAGTATCATTTTAAGGCAGTCATTCCCGTAAGTGCGCTGCGCAGCGTCAATACAGACACGGTTCTTTCCGAAATCCGCAGATATCTTCCGGAAGGTCCCATGTATTACGATGAAGACACTATAACAGACCAGCCCATGCGCCAGATTGCGGCGGAAATTATCCGGGAAAAGGCGCTGCGCCGCCTGGAGGATGAAATTCCTCACGGAATTGCCGTAACGATCGATGTTATGAAGGTGCGCAAGGATGGAATCTGGCAGATCGATGCTTCCATCGTATGTGAGAGAGATTCCCACAAGGGAATTATTATCGGAAAGCAGGGAAATATGTTAAAAAGCATCGGAATTGATGCAAGAAAGGATATTGAACTGCTGACGGGAGGACAGGTAAACTTAAAGCTGTGGGTCAAGGTGCGCAAGGAATGGCGTGACAGTGATATCCAGCTGAAGAATTTTGGCTATTTTGAAAATAAATGACAGATTTGCTGGAATTGACGGGTGTGGTGCTTTCTACTATGCCCGTAGGAGAGTATGACAGGAGAGTTGTGCTTCTGACCAGAGAAAGAGGCCGGATCACGGCATTTGCAAAGGGTGCAAGGAGACCGAATAGCCCGCTGCTGGCAGTCTCCTGCCCATTTGTATGCGGACATTTTTTTCTGTATGAGGGGCGAAACTCCTACACATTAAGAAGCGCCGAGGTCATTGCATATTTTGAGCAGCTGCAGCAGGACCTGGAAAATCTTTGCTATGCTTCGTATTTTACGGAGCTGGCGGATTATTATTCAAAAGAAAATCTGACTGCTGCGGATATGCTGAATCTATTGTATCTGGCCTTTAAGGCGCTGGAAAAAAATCAGATTCCGAAAGTGCTGATCCGGCATATCGTAGAGCTTCGGATGATGGTTCTGGATGGAGAGTATACGGAACGGCCGCCGGTCCCCACAGGGGAGAGCGCCGCGTACACCTGGCATTATGTTATCACCTCTCCGCTTAATCGATTATTTGGATTTACTCTTGCACAGCCGGCGCTGGAGGAATTTTCAAAAGCAGTTACGGCGCTGAAAAGAAGAGTGATCGAAAAGGATTTTCATTCTCTGGAAATTCTGAAATCTTTAACACCTGATGAATTATAAATCTTTAACTTCAAATGAATTTATCTATTGAAAATAATTGCATTTGAGGTTACAATATATTATCTATGTCTGCAAAATGCCGGATCACGGCGGTGCAGACCGGATGAAAAGCCGCATTTGCGGCAGCAGAAGGAGCGGTTGAACAGACGGTTCACCGGTACCTGAATTTGTGCCGCACAGATGCGGCGCCAGGAGGTAAGATGGGAAACATGAAACTGAGATTTGTAAAAGGGCTGACCTGTCTGATGCTTGCAGTTGCCTTGATTGGCGGATGCGGCCATAAAGCAGAGATGGACAGTACATCTGTTTACATCAGAAAAGATGGTTCTGTATCCTCTGCAGTATATGAGCCTTTTGATACCGGCACTTACAAAAAGAAGGAGCTGGAGGTATTTGTAGAAGATGCGGTCAAGGCATATAATCAGAGTGAAGCGGGAACTGCGGCAGCATATACCGACGATACTGAGAAAAAGCTGAAAGCAGCGATTACTTCTCTGGAAGTAAAAAAAGGCGACGCGATTCTTAAGATGGAATACGCTTCCTGCGATGACTACATGAAGTTCAATAAGGATGAAGGAAGTATGGTGCAGCTGGCATCCGGTACCGTAAAAGGCGCAGCCGATGCAGGTATTGACATGAGTCAGTTTGAGCTTCTGAATACAGAAGGCACAGAAAAGATAAGCGCTTCTGATGTGGATGACAAATATCATGTGCTTTTTGTGGAGGGTACTTCCAAAATCATAGTAGAAGGAACGATTCAGTATGCAACAGCCGATGTAAAAATCAGCGAAAAGGATACAGCAGAGGTTTCTTCTTCGGGAGCACTTTCCTGTATTATATTTAAGTGATTTGGTAACTGTTTTTCAGTTACATAAGTTTATTTGAAAGGATATAGACAAATGGAAAAGACAATGGAAAAAGTTGTGGCACTGGCAAAATCAAGAGGTTTTGTATATCCCGGTTCTGAGATTTACGGCGGCCTTGCAAATACATGGGATTATGGTAATCTCGGTGTAGAATTAAAGAACAATGTAAAAAGAGCATGGTGGCAGAAATTCGTACAGGAAAGCCCTTACAATGTAGGCGTAGACTGTGCGATCCTGATGAACTCCCAGACATGGGTGGCTTCCGGTCATCTGGGCGGATTCTCCGACCCTCTGATGGACTGTAAGGGATGTCATGAACGTTTCCGTGCAGATAAGCTGATTGAAGATTATGCGCATGAAAATGGAGTTGAAATTGATTCCGTAGATGGCTGGACTCACGAGCAGATGGAAAATTACATCAAAGAGCATAATATTGCCTGCCCTACCTGCGGCAAACATGATTTCACGGAGATCAGAGAGTTCAACCTGATGTTCAAGACCTTCCAGGGCGTTACAGAGAATGCAAAAAGCGCCGTTTATTTAAGACCTGAAACCGCACAGGGTATTTTCGTAAACTTTAAGAATGTACAGAGAACCTCCAGAAAGAAAGTACCTTTCGGTATCGGACAGATCGGTAAATCCTTCCGTAACGAGATTACACCCGGTAACTTTACCTTCCGTACCAGAGAATTTGAACAGATGGAACTGGAATTTTTCTGCAAACCCGGAACTGACCTCGAATGGTTCACCTACTGGAAAGCATTCTGCCTGAACTGGCTGAAAACTCTGGGTCTGAAGGACGAAGAACTGCGTGCAAGAGACCATTCTCCCGAAGAACTCTGCTTCTACTCCAAAGCAACTACCGACGTGGAATTTTTATTCCCCTTCGGCTGGGGCGAACTGTGGGGTATTGCTGACAGAACCGATTACGACCTGACACAGCATCAGAATACCTCCGGCGAAGATATGAGCTATTTTGATGATGAAGAAAAAGAAAAATACATTCCTTATGTAATCGAACCTTCACTGGGTGCAGACCGTGTAACTCTGGCATTCCTGTGCAGCGCTTACGATGAGGAGATGATGGAAGATGGAAAAACCAGAACTGTTCTGCATTTCCATCCCGCACTTGCACCCGTTAAGATCGGCGTTCTGCCCCTGTCTAAGAAGTTAAACGACGGCGCGCTGGAAATCTACAGCAAGCTGTCCAAATACTACAACTGTGAATTTGATGACAGAGGACAGATCGGTAAACGCTACAGAAGACAGGATGAAATCGGAACTCCTTTCTGTATCACCTATGACTTCGATTCAGAAACGGATCATGCGGTAACAGTACGTGACAGAGATACAATGGAACAGGAACGTGTGGCTATTGCAGACCTGGAAGCATATTTCAGAGAAAAAATGAGCTTCTGATGATTTAAAATCAGTATACCCGCAGCACAGTATAGACAGATGGGATTGTTATAAGCAGCTGTTTATGTGTGCGGCGGGGAATATACCGTGATTCATATGCAGAAGCTGCACAGAAAAGAAGGATGCGAGTTTTTGCATCCTTTTTTTAACAGGTTATTCTGTTTGTTATAAAATGTGTGGAAGCTCCATTACAGTTTTCTGTTCTTCTGACGGAAGATAGAAAATTATACATTTTCCTGTTGGAAAAACAGCTGCATCGGCAGCAAAGACAAAGATGCTTGTCACGTAAATATGAAAAATTAAAGAAGGAGAGCCCACTCAAAGAGCAAATATACAAATTGAAACCGTAAGTGATGTTCGTGCGAACGCACAATATCTCGATGTGAGTATATTTAATCCCATTTTGAGTGGCAGATTGGAAATGAGAGACAGAAGAAATACAGGATTTGAAAAGGTTAGAATGCGGCTCACGCCGGCTTCCGGTCTTTTATGTGCTTTGCTGCTTGCACTGTGCATGGGGACTGCAGGCTGTCAGGGAAAGAACGAAGGTCAGAAAACTCCGGCAAAGGAAACAGAGACCGTACTTTCGGAAGCTGAAAAGAATGCTGAAAATGCTGGAAATGCAGGAAATAAGGATGAAACTCCTGTAGAAAAAGAAACAGAAGAAGAAGAAACAACAGAAGAAGAAACACAGTCCCCGTATAACAAGGATGGCACCAGACGGGCATGGGTTGCTCTGGAAGGCCGTTTGAACGTCCGGGAGAAGGCCTCTTCCAAAGCTCAGTTTATCGGATCGTTTCCTTCACGCCAGGAAATCCGGCTGCTGGAGGAAAAAAAGGTAAAAGGCTTTTATCATGTTTCGGGCAAAGATTATACAACCGGAAAGAAGATTACGGGATATGCGTCAGCGGAATATATCAGTCTGGAAGCACCGGAAGCACCACAGGTACAGCTGGATATTGTTTCTTACCTGCAGACGGATAAGCGCTGGGGAAAGATCCTGCTTGGTTCTACGAAGAAAAACATGCATGATATCGGATGTGCAACCACTTCCCTGGCCATGTCAGAAACTTTTCTGAAGGGAAAGACAATTTATCCCGACGAGATTGCGGATGGAGCAATCTATACAAGCGGCGGTGAAATCGGCTGGCCGAAGGATTATTACTGGAATTATAATAAGGATATGTATCTGGATTTTGTATATAATAAGCTTCATGAAGGAATCCCGGTACTGTACGGCGGCGCCCGTTCCAATGGAAGACCTCACTGGATTTTGATCACCGGTTATAAGGGAGACGGCAAAAAGCTGAGAGCAAAGGATTTCGTAATCAATGACCCGCTGCCCTATCATCGAACAAATCTGCAGCAGTATCTGGATGAATACCCGGTATTCAACAAGCTGATCTATTATTGTAAAGACCGGAAGCTGGTAGAGGGAAGCGAAGAATTCGCCGCTGCAAAAAAAGCAGAAAAAAAGAAAAAAGCCAAAGCTAAAAAAGAACCCGGAGCGAACAAGAAGGCGGCAGCTGCAAAGAAGGCTGAAGTCAAAAAGGCGTCCGAGGCGAAGGAGGAAAACAGATGAAGGATGGTTATATCAGAGTTGCGGCTGCTACGCCGCAGATTCGTGTTGCAGATCCCGAATACAATGAACTTCAGCTGGAAACACAGCTGGAGGAAGCAGAAATTGCAGGTGCAAAGGTAGTAGTATTTCCGGAGCTGTGTCTGACCGGTTATACCTGTCAGGACTTATTCTGGCAGACGCCGCTGCTTAGAAGCGCTTATAAGGCGCTGGGAAAGCTGATCCGGTTTACCAGAGGAAAAGACCTGATTACATTTGTGGGAATGCCCTGGGAAGAATGCGGCAAGCTGTATAATGTAATGGCAGCTGTCTGCAACGGACAATTACTGGGAATGATTCCCAAAACCTATATTCCCAATCATTCCGAATTTTATGAGGGACGTTATTTTACCAAGGGAACGAGGATTTCAGAGGAAATAGAGGTTCGCCTGCCCGAAGGCGAGCAGTATCAGATTCCGTTTGGAACGGATCTGCTTTTTCGATGCACGACAGTTCCAGGTCTGGTGATCGGCGGAGAAATATGTGAGGACGTCTGGGTGCCCAATTCACCCAGTATCCGTCATGCGCTTGCAGGTGCAACGGTAATAGTAAACTGTTCTGCCAGCGATGAGACGACAGGTAAAGATACGTATCGCTCCGATCTGATTCGGATGCAGTCCGCAAAGCTGGTCTGCGGCTATATCTGTGCAAATACAGGCGAAGGAGAATCTACCACGGATCTGGTATTTGGCGGACAGAATATCATTGCGGAGGATGGAGTTGTTCTCGCGGACGAAGGCCGTTTTCAGAATGGAATCGCCTATGCGGAATTTGATTTGGAACGTATCCGAAGCGAACGCCGTCGGATGGGAACCTTTGAATCCGAATCAGACTGGAATTATGAGACAGTAGATTTCCAGCTGACACCGGAAATGTTAAAATTGCATCGTCCGATAGAGGCAAATCCTTTCGTACCCTCCGTAAAGGCTGACAGAGACCGCAGATGTGATGAAATCCTTTCCATTCAGGCAATGGGATTGAAAACAAGACTGCAGAAAATCGGATGCAGTCATGCAATCGTAGGTATTTCAGGAGGTCTTGATTCCACCCTGGCTCTTTTAGTAACCGTGCGTGCTTTCGACGCACTGAAAATCCCCAGAAATCACATCATCGCCGTTACGATGCCCTGTTTCGGAACAACAGACAGAACCTACAATAACGCCTGTAAACTGGTAAACTCCCTCGGAGCACAGCTGAAAGAGGTGAATATCAAAGACTCTGTCCGTCAGCATTTTAAGGATATCGGGCATGACGAGTCACAGCATGATGTAACCTATGAAAATGCACAGGCCAGAGAGCGTACCCAGATTCTGATGGATATGTCAAATCAGTATAATGGAATCGTTGTAGGTACAGGCGACCTTTCCGAGCTTGCACTTGGCTGGGCAACCTACAATGGCGACCATATGTCCATGTACGGGGTAAATGCCTCCGTTCCGAAGACTCTGGTAAGACATCTGGTGTCCTACTATGCAGATGTCTGCTGTGATCAGGAGCTGTCAGAGGTGCTTCGCGATGTGCTTGACACACCCGTCAGCCCGGAACTGCTGCCGCCCGAAGAAAACGGAGAAATCGCACAGAAAACAGAAGATCTCGTAGGCCCGTATGAGCTTCATGATTTCTTCCTCTACCATATGCTTCGCTTCGGTTATCATCCCGCAAAGATCAACCGCATGGCCAATTATGCATTTGAGGGGATCTACGATGAAGAAACCATCTTAAAATGGCAGAAAATCTTCACACGAAGATTTTTCCAGCAGCAGTTTAAGCGCTCCTGCCTGCCCGACGGCCCGAAGGTCGGTTCCGTTACAGTCTCTCCCAGAGGCGATCTGCGGATGTCAAGCGACTCCAGCGCGCAGATCTGGATAAAAGAGATTGAAAAGCTGGAAGCAGAGCTTGCTGAAAAGAAAGCGAAAGAGCTGGAATCCTGATAAAATGTGTGAAAGCAGCTGCACAGCAGAAGGGCTACTTCTGCTGTGCGGCTGCTTTTTTCAATGCCATGCTGATTGTATCCTTCAGCGCCGTCTGCGTGTACTGCATCGTTTCGTCATAGGTCAGATATTCGATACTTTGAGCTGCAAGAATCTGTTCATTCAGGCTTTTCAGTGCAGGCTTCAGGAGAGGATAGGCCTTACTGGTCTCTTTGGAAACATCGTTCAGCTGAATCGATTCAATCCGGTCTTTACTGACGGTAACACTGACATTGACCGAATCATTTCCCAGCTTCATAACGGAATTGTAACATCCGGGGGAATAGAGGGATGTTGGATTACTGACGGGCGAGACAGCGGGAGAGGCACTTTCAGCGGTATTATCCGATTGGCGGCCGAACATAAGGTAAAACAGTACACCGAGCACGAGAACCATAAAAATAAAGATGCCTGTGTAAATGACGGTGCGCATTTTTAAGATAACGATGCGGGTCTGGGAACTCATAGGTAGCCTCCTGTTATAATTGCTGGTTTAGTATATGACGGGGATGAGGCGAATATGCATGGAGGGACATCCCCCGGTATAAATCAGAATCAATGGGAATCAATAGTGAAGTAATTACAGCAGTAAAAAAGCATTTCGTATCTGTTTCAGATAAGGTTTACTGACGGTTAGCTGTTCATTATTTGACAGCGTCAGAACAGAAGAATCCAGGCATTCCACATGGTTCATATTTACAATGATGCCGCGGTGACACTGACAAAATGATTCCGGCAGAATATTTTTTACAGTAGAAAAAGAAGTATTCTGTTCATAGGCAGTTTCAACTGTGATAATCCGTACACGATGCAGATAATTGGAAAAATACAGGATATCTCCGTCATAGCCCTGTTTTCGCAGGATACGGGCTGCTTCCAGACCATTTTCCCCGGGAAGTTCAATATCCAGAATGATCAGATGGATTTCTGAAAGAGAAAGAAAAACTTTCCGGTCAAGAAAGGCTTCAAAAGAAATAAAGGTCTGGATTTGAAAAGTACAGGCGGGATTTACCAGTTGGTATTCTTTTAATTTTTCACATAATTGTTTTTGGGAGTTGATATTGTCTTCAATTATTACAAAATTAAGATTCATGGGAGTTTCCTTTCAAGGGTAGTGTGATTTCCAGAGAAATCCATGGCGTCTGGCTGTGCCTTAGATGTTTGCAGGCTTCAATGGCATTATCGAGGGCATTTCCGATTAGTGCGGAAAATTCCAGATTGCTGACGGGAAGTATTTTGGGAAGGAATACATGAGTTTTAAAAAGTATTTTTTCCTGTTCCATAGACAGATGTTTCACAGAAAGCAGAGCATCCAAACCGCTGTTGCCGGAAAACGTTTCCCATTTGCTTTGATTTAATTCTTTAAGAATCGATTCCAGATAATCCAATGCCATCTGGGTTTCATTTTTCTGCAGATAGCCGTTCAGCGTTAAAAGATGATTTTTGAAATCATGTTTCCATACGCGCAGCTTTTGCGTAGTATCCTGAAATAGATCAAACTGTGCCTGTTCAATCTGTTTTTCCTGATTCATTCTCTGCAGTTCAAGATTTTTCAGAAAAATACTTCCCAGATAATGCGTCAAAAGAAAAAGAAACAGACTGAGAGATAGAAAAAGCATATTAACCAGATAAGTACTGCGGATTATTTTCAGAGGAAAATCATGTTCCATCAGATAAATGCCCAGTAAAAGAATCCGGTCTGAAATAAAAACACTTACAGGGGGGATTGTAAGGGTTATAATTCTGCTTCCTAATGGCAGAGTCATAGGAGCGGAAAGCCATAATGTCAGAAGAACTGTC
This sequence comes from Lachnospiraceae bacterium, assembly GCA_030536685.1. Lineage (GTDB taxonomy): Bacteria > Bacillota > Clostridia > Lachnospirales > Lachnospiraceae > TWA4. The sequence goes on along the minus strand of JAUNPP010000007.1, from coordinate 1,238 downwards.
AGTAAAGCCAGAAAAAGAAGATAACATAATACAGCAGGAATCCGGTAAGTTCCATAAGCCATTATGGATTCGTAATGAACATGAAACAATGCATAAAAGATTCCCAGAATAAAATAGTCGGAAAAAATTCCTGAAAACAGAAAAATACAGCTCCAGTAAATCTGTTCGGAGAAAGAACCGGAAGTAAAAAACAAAGCCAGTGAAATCAAAATCAAAAGATGCAGCAGTTGCTGCTTTTCCACAGAAAGATTCACAAAATCCATTAACTGAGTAAGAAATATATTCAGGAGAATGCCCGGCACGAGCCATTTTTTATGTGTGTGGTTGACCGAAATACGATGGAAAATCAAATAAAAAAACAGGAGATTTTCTCCGAGGACGATCAGTAATTCAAAAAAATCATAGAAAAAGTGCATTTGGGGATAGAGTCCTTTCTACTGTAAATATAAAGTTAAGCATATAGCATTTTTATATTTAAAAGTATACCACAGAAAAATGAGAAGATAAAAGTTGATTCATGTTACTAAAGCAGCAATTCGTGCAATATGGGTTGAAAATTTCTTAAAAATAGTTTATGAATAATTTTGTAGAAACATGGTAGCTTTGTTCATTCCGGATGATAAAATTCAAGAAAGGTAAACGATGAGTAAATCAGGTTTATGAAAGGGGAGGAAATATGAATAATGTATTTTATTATTTTTTTCCATTGTGCATCATTGCTATTATAATATCTATTATTACATTTGTTGGAAAAATAAAAGCGAAACCTGTTTATAAGATTAATCTAATTCTGATAGCTGTTGTAATTTTTATTTATAAACTGTTTTCATTACAATTTGTTTTTGATGCAGATGGCAATCGGTATGACAGTGTTGACTGGGAAAATGGTGCATATGAACAAGCTACATTTTATACACAAAATGGAGAACCGTTTCGTATTCAGGAAGACATGGTAGTTGCTGTTGATCATCCGGAGAGTGTTTATGAGAAAAGTCAGGCTTATCTGGATATAGATGGAAATCTTGTATTTGATGTGGCAAATAAATATAAAGTAACACTGCAGGAAAATATCTTTTTAGCAGAAAATCAAACTCATGTATATGCAATATCATCAGGAACATGGGATATCCATGGAAGATTCAGAGCACCGGAACCCAAAGGCATTCTTATAAACGGAATATATTTTATGCCGTGTTCAACATGGACAGAAGAAGAACAGGGATACATTGGTTTAAGTC
>JAUNPP010000125.1 GCA_030536685.1 Lachnospiraceae bacterium | reverse complement strand
TTTCTATGCTTATCTATTTCTATTATCTGCTGCCAGCAAACAACTATTATGTGATCACGCAAAACGCATGATTTTCCATCTTTCATTTGGAAAGAAAACTACGGCGGCGGAATTACAGTACAATCCTGTGAAAGGAACCATAGAGAGCGCGTCCCCGAACAGGATTGTACTGTAATGGAGCCTTAATCACATAATAAGTTGCATCACAATTTCTCCATTCCTATCATATAGGCCAATCCATACCCTTCTTTTTGCTGTTCGCTCTGCAGCCATATCTCTTTCACCGCTCCCGGCATAACACAACTGTCTTCTAATTCCAAAAGGTATACGCTTCCGGCCATTACGGCTCTTCTGAAAGGTTTCTCTCTCTTTTTCTTCATATCGAAGCCGCCGATATTGACACTTCCGGGAATACATGCGGAGATGAGCTTCACCTTGTATTCCTTATCTCCAAGACTCAGCTGACCTGTCTTCTTTTCAGTATCCGTTATAAAATCAGGAATCCAGCCATTTTTAAAAATAGCGGGAACAGGAAGATAGAGCTTCATATATTTCATATATTTCACCTTTTTATCAGCCGGCTCTTCGGGCGGTCTTTCCGGTTCACTGTATTTGCAATAATAGGAAGCATTTCCCTGCCCTCCAACCTTCAGAAAACCTTCATCAGGCAGCAGCTCTTCTCCATTTTCCCATTCCATTTCCACCATCAGCTCCAGATCGGAGTATCTGACCTGGCTGATTCGATAGATCAGCCCCTCTTCGGCTGTTCTTTTCCTATCATTTCTGGCAATTCCCATTCTGTCTTCCAGGCCGATGCATTGCTTCAGGTCTACTAAATGATTTTCCTGCTTCGTACTGACATAATCTTCAAATCCGGTTTCCGCATCAAGCACGGGAATCGACAGACCGGCAACCTGCTTTCCCTCGGGCGCTGTAAAAACATACTCTATCTGTTCTTCCGAATAGAGCGAATTCCACTGATTTTCTATTTTCTGACACGAAAGCAAAATTGCGGTATACGCCTCTCCCTCAGACAATGCATCCTCGCTTCTGTCCAGCTCCTCCTTTTCCACCACAAGATCCGCCGGCGCCGTATAATACAAACGGTTTTTATACAGATATCCTGTCTTTTTAATCCTCAGTCCCCGGGTAGGATCCTCATCGGTATTCAGCTTGTCAAAATCTTTCGGTCTCCCTGCAATACATGCTGTCCGCAAAGCGCCATAAATAGTTGTCAGATTTGGGAAAAACATACTTTCCGCCCAGTGATCCTCTCCTCTTTCAAACGGCTTGGAATCTCTGAAAAAAAGCATATCCGCCGGTTTGATTCTAATCTTCATTCTGACTCCTCCTCATAAACTCGCAAATATACAAAGTAAAGATAAAGTTTACAAACTGCCTGTTTCCGCTTCCGACAGCCTTCAGAAAAGCACAGAGATTATCAAACAAATTCTGTTTTACTTCCGGCGTAATGCTTTTGCTCTGTACGCTTTTCTGCAATAAACGATTTACCTCACTTTCAATCAGAAACTCTTCTATCACCTGCTCATCCTTTCTTATGGTAACCGGTTCAAATTCAGAATGAAGCTTTCTTATAAAATTAAGTGACTCCTGATTTGTCCTGAAATCCTTCAAAATATTGTTAAGATAAGAGGTTATATAAGATTTCTCCCCTGCAGCGGCCTCCCATGGAAATTGTGCCTGAAGCACTTCGCCTGATCGTTTTAGCAGACACATTGCAACTGCATTTTTTTCCTTTCGATACTGCTTTGCCGCCTTTTCCATATCACGTACCATACGCAGTACATAGTACAGAGGGGTCTTATAATGTGCAAGTACAACCCCCATGGAAAATGTTAATTCCCGGCCATCCATTGTATACCCGGCGACCTTATCGCTAACCATTTCCTTAAACTTTGATCTCAGTAATTCCATAACAAGAAACAGATTTTTTAAAGGAACCAGAGCCAGCAGATCTTCTCCTCCCGCATATACAATGCTTCCTATCTTTTCTCCTGAAAAATCCTGATCCTTACGAATCTCACGCTTTACCCAATCCGCATACTCCCCTAAAGCCTGAGATAATTCAGACTGCGCTTTGAGGATTTCATCCTTTTTAAAATACTGCCCGGAAATCCATTTTCCCATATCGTCCCCGTCAAATGCCATAATCGCATAGTAACGGTATTTGATTTCGGCCTCCATCTCGCAGCTTACCAGCTTATCGCTCAGTGCCTTTTCCAGCTCATTCAGCCTGTTCTGCGCCAGCTCAAATCTCTTTCTATCTTCTTCACTGCTGTTTTTCCTGTTTTCCCGCAGATTATATCGGATCAGATACTGTTCTGAATAAGCTGCATCAGCTGTATCTCCCCAGATTTTCTTATAAGCTTCATACTGATCGGCACACAATGTCTTTGTCTGATTGATCCAATATGCCAGAGAAACGGCTGCTGTAGAGGGAAATGCATCTGTTATTTTCTTTTCAAAGCATCTCTTCTGGTAACATACCGCACAGAGCCTTTCTCCCGGTTTCAGGTTATGCTGCAGATTTTTACCGTTATTAATAAACAGCGGCGTTCTCTCTCCGCAGATTTTGCACCTGTTATGTTTGCTGCCATCACGTTTCTCTGTTTGGTCATCCGCAGGCGTGACGACAGACAGCTGTTCAAACTTTCTCAGATTTTTCACAGCTCCCATTGCACGTTCCAGCTCTTTGTATTTCTCTTCATATTTCTCTGAATTTCCAAATGGAAGCGCAGCCCAATATGTGTGAAAATGGTCGTCCAGCTGCTGCAGTGCGGTTGCTTCTCTTCTGTCTGTATCTCTATACTCATCATGCAGATATTTTATAAAGGTCTCGCTAAATAGCTCCCTCCTGATCTCCATATTCAGATTTTCCAGCTTTTCTTTCAGATTTTCCCGGTCAGCATAGATCTCTGCCACACATCGGTTAGGATAAGAGATGATTTTTACTGCACCGGAAACGGATGATCCTTTTATTGATTCTTTTGTTGATTCTTATTCTACTGACTCTTTATAATACGGAAATATAATCTTATTCTGAGGCTCCATATCACAGATTTTTTTCATCGCGATTTCAATTGTCTTACTTAACATTCTGCTTCCTGAATATAAGTCATGCAGTTTCACCGCCTGTGCAATATACGATTGAACAGGTCCTACTGTATACAGTAATAAAAATTTTTCCAATATCTTACTCCTCATTTGCTGCGTAAATTGCTGTTTATGAATGCCATCTGCATTCTTGCTGCGAACGGCTCGTCAGCTGCGCTGACCTGATAATTCCAGGATAAATCTTTCCTGTATTTTATGTATGATCGCCTGCTCCGATGTCGCGGTCTGCTTAACATCACAATCGCCTGTTAGCGTTACAACGAGTATATACTTTTTACCCAATATTTCAGTTACACTGACTGTAACCGGTGATGCCAGACGGCCTTTGTCTACATGTCCTAAAGCCATCCCTGAATATCGATTCACTTCATCTGTTTTCAGGCCCTTATAGATTGAATCTAAAGGATTCCTCACCTTATGTGACACATCCGAAATGTGTTTAAAAATATCCGCTCCTGTGCTGTCAGCTGAAACAACAAAATCGACTTTCCTGATTTTGCATAATGCCCCTGCTCCTGAACATGTGATTTGCTGTTTTTTTGCAGGAGACTGTATTTTGCCCGGGTCTGCAGCAATGCTGTACATTCGCTCCAACAGGCATTTTTTAAGATCATCATTCCCAAACGGATTTACAGAATTTCCATCTCCATCTATTCGATTTTCAATGACATAACTGCCTGCGCCTCTTCTTGCGCGCTGACCAACGCCTCCCAACAGCGACGCCAGCTCAAAAAGCGACATATAAAATTTCAGATCGCAATTTCTTTTTCGGGCAAGAAACTTCACACTAAAAGTTCCGTTTTCCGCAAAAGCCCCTGTTGTAAATTTTTTTTGACTGCTATGAGGAAGCGGTCTTTTCTGTTCCGAGCTCAGATTACTTTCCACACTGATATCAAATGGACATCTGCCTCCACTTGAATCCTTATCCTGAACACCTCCAAATAATTTTTTCTCTTTTTCCAGCAATTCTGCTCCATCTTCGCTTTGCAATGCTCTCCACCAGAAACGCATAGAGCTTTTAAAAGCAATTGCCAGAAGCTGCGCATCGTATATCATCTTTACACGGCCGTCTCTGGATGAATTTTCACTTCCTGCCCCGTGTATAAACATCGGTGTCAGAATACGACATTCATACGTAACATTTCTCATACTGCTTTTCCTGCCTCCTGTCTCATATCTCCTGTTTTTTGCAGCAAAAAACTGTTTTTATTTTACTACACTTTAAATTTTCTTTCAATATTTTCTACTATAACAAAATTTTTCACTGTTTTTTTATCTCTCCGCTTGTCCTTTTCTTCCCTCACTGGTATTTTTCTTCACTCATACCTATAATTTATACACTAAACCCGTTTTTCCTCCCGCCTTCATGCTGTCGCCTCCAAAAAACTTCTTTTTCCCATTTTTTGGGGTTTTGGTTCATAATTTTACCAATAAGGCATGATTTTACGATATCTATTTTGATACTTTTTTGTTATGATTAACGTATGTTCATTGGTAAAATTATGAACCAAATGCAAAAGGGGGGAGTATTCATTAACAATATGGGTGATAAAAGATTTATAAAGGGAGAGGCGAAACTCCCTGTTGAAAAAAATCCGGCTGAAGAACCGGAAACCGACACCAGGCGGGAACTGCTGCAGCTAATCGACATCGAATCCCTGAAGGCAATTCTGAATGCATTTACCACAACAACCGGTTTAATGGCAAATATCGTAGATATACACGGACGGTCAATTTTTTCCAGAAAGGATGTTAGCAAATGCTGTAAATTCTGCAAACAGATCCTTGCGATGGAGCATGGGCAGGAGCGGTGTCAGAGCGCATATGAGCGAGCCGGCAAACAGGCAGCTCTTTTTGGTGAGCCTTATATTTTCCGCTGCCCGTCGGGACTGATCGAATGGGCTGCTCCGATTACCGTAGACGGAAAACATCTTGGTTCTATCATCTGCGGACAGGTTCTGATGTGGGAACCGGAGGAATTTTTCTGGATTGAACTCCGGGAAATGAATAAAAGCCTGACCTCCGATTTTAAAGAGCTTTTTAAAGCGGTAGAGGAGCTTCCCGTTGTATCAGGAGATACCGTTCAGGCGGCTTCCTACCTGTTATATATCATCGCAAACTTTATTACACAATCCAGCTGGAAACAAAATAAACAGAATGAAGAGCTGATGAAGCAGAAACTGCGTCTTAATGAAGAACTGGCAACCCGGAAAAAACTGGAAGAACAGCTGGGACAGATGTTTATCTATTCCATGAACAAAGAATCTGATCTGATGGAGATGATTCGGGATGGAAAAACAGAACAGGCCAATCAGCTGCTTACGGAGGTAACCACGGATATTATTCTGGGCAGCAAAGGCAATATGGATGTTATCCGAACCCGCGCAATCGAGCTGATCGTTATGACATCACGCACCGCTGTAAGCGCAGGTGTATCACAGGAACAGGCTTCCCAGATCAACTCTTCCTTTATCCAGATGATTCTGATGCAAAATTCCATTGATGATATCAGCAGCCAGCTCCAGATGGCTATTGATATCTATCAGAAAGAAATCCGCAAAAGTGCTTCTGTACCCGAGCCTCCAAGCATCAAAACCATGAAACAGTTCATGAAGGAACATTTCAGTGAAAATATCACGCTGGATTCAATTGCAGGATCCGCTTTCCTAAGCACAAGCTACGCAAGCCGCCTGTTTAAAAAAGAACTGAATATCTCCATCATGGATTATCTTCTGCAGCTGAGGATGGATGAAGCTAAAAAAATGCTGAAGGATTCTTCTCTTCAGATCGAAGAGATCGCCTTGAAAACCGGATATTCCGACTCAAGCTATTTTACAAAGGTATTCCGCAAAGCAGAGGGTGTCACTCCGTCACAGTATCGTCAGTCGCATAAAGCAAACAGCTGATACAGCGGGCACACGAAAACTGCCCGCAAAAACCGTTTACATTAATGATTTACATAGATTACAGTGAGCATCCACTGAGACTGCTTAAAGCGGTTATTTACTGAACATATTTCAGAAGATTTTAAGGGGATTATTTATGGAAGATATTCTGCAGCAAATTAAAAATGGTATCTATAAAGGTGATACAAAATACGTTATTGACCGCACGGAGCTGGCGCTTAGATATGGCATCAGCCTGGAGGAAATCATGAAGGAAGCACTGTTTCCGCCCATGCAGGTTCTGGGACAGAAGCTGCGTACTCATGAGATTTTTATTCCCGATGTGTTAAAGGCTTCACGCGCCATGCATGCAGCTCTCTATGTGCTGCGCCCTATTATTTCACACAGTAATTCGGCCCCGAAAGGTCTGGTCGTGATCGGAACCGTCGCCGGTGATCTGCATGATATCGGCAAAAATATGGTCTCCATGATGCTGACCGGACACGGGTATACCGTTGTCGATCTGGGAATTGATGTTACGAAGGAGCAGTTCGCCGAAGCGATCATGCATTATCATCCCAACGTTCTGGCCTTGTCCGCATTATTGACAACTACAATGCCTGAAATGGAAAATGTAATTGAATATCTGAAGGACCAGGGTCTGCGAGATCAGGTTAAAATAACGATTGGCGGCGCCCCTACAACAATGGAATTTGCACAGTCAATTGGAGCTGACGCCTATTCTGAGAATGTTTTTGACGCAATCCTGGCTGTCGACGATCTGATTGCTGACCAAATCGGCATTCACTCTACAAAATACAGTGTATAACAGGATTATCCCGACAGAGCAGGATTTTCCCAAAATGCGCTTTCCTCCTCATGAATGAATTATGCTATTTTAGAACACGATTTTCTAATGACTTTTTTCCTGAACTGTAATACCATTATTACATCAAAACCGATACGGCAAAAGGGAAAAGAGAAAAAGACATATTTTTAAAACTTTTTATTTTCCTTTTATCGAGGGGAGTAGCCAAAGGTTTTAAACACGCATAATTCTAATATAGAGGAGGATTTTTTTATGAGTAAACGTACACGCTTTACATCTTTAGCAATCACCAATCCCGATGAACTTACTTACGGTATTGCACCGAAGCCTTTTACCACTCAGAGCGGAATCGTAATCGGCGGTGGCGATGTTTATCCCGAATTAAACTTCACTTTACCGCCTATGAAGGTAAATGATGACACAATCGGCAAAGCAAATAAAATCTATAAAGAGATGATCGACGGCGTTCTGAAACGTGCTGCTGAACTGGGACAGGATAAAGTTGTTGTTGAATTTGAAACTGTACCTGATTTTACACTGAATCCCAAATATGGTCTTGAAGCAACAAAGATTCTGTTAGACGCAGAAAGAGAAGCTGAAGCAAAATACGGCATCAAAGCTGCACTTCGTTTCACACCGAACGATACTCGTGAAATGAGCCGTCCTCCTGTAATGAAGAGCGGTAAATACTACGATGATATGATGTACTTCTTCGAAGAAGCTGCAAAACTTGGTCCGGACTGGATTTCTATCGAATCTACAGGCGGCAAGGAACTGAACGATGAAGGTCTTGTAAATGCTGATATCCGCCGTGTTATCTTTGCACTGGGTGCTTGCTCATGTACTGATATGGAATTCTTATGGGGCAAGGTATCTGATATCTGCGCAGGAACCAAGATGGCAGTCGGCGGCGATTCCTCCTGTGGTTTTGCTAATACCGCTATGGTTCTGGCTGAAAAAGGATTTATCCCCAGAACATTCGCAGCAGTTGTTCGTGTAGCTACCGTTCCTCGTGCTCTGGTTGCTTATGAAATGGGCGCAGTTGCTCCTTCTAAAGACTGTGAATACGTTGGTCCTTACCTGAAAGCAATTACCGGTGCTCCGATCGCAATGGAAGGCCGTATGGCATCAGGCGCTCACTTATCACAGATTGGTAATATCGCAATCGCAAACGCTGACCTGTGGTCAAACGAATCTATTCAGCAGGTTAGACTGTTATCTGATATGGCACCCATCGTTGGTATGGAACAGCTGATCTTCGACTGCCGTATGTTAAATACAGCAAGCAAGATGGGACAGCGCAAGACCATGAGAGATATCATGATCGAATCCGATGCTCCTCTGGATGTTCAGGGCTACGTTCTGAAACCTGAAGTTGTTACCGAACTTTCCAAGGAAATCATCAAATACGAAGATGACTTCATGAGAACCAAGGTTGCATGTGCTAAGACAGTTGAACTCCTTCAGGATGCAATTGACTCCGGCAAGGTTGCATGTGCAGACAGAGACGCTGCATGGTTAGATATGATGGCTGACGCAATCGATGAAATTCCCGATGATAAGATGGAATTCTACGAAGAAATGAAAGATGAATTAGAAGAAGGTAAATTCATCCCTTCAGAATACGGTTTAGAATAACAATAGATTTTTTATAGGGAGAAAGGGGGCAGATTCATGGTTAAGATTAGTATTATTTCCGGTTTTTTAGGTGCTGGAAAGACCACATTTATCAGAAAACTACTGCAGGAAAAGTATTTTGGATCTGCCCCTGTCTTGATTGAGAATGACTACGGCTCTCTGGGAATTGATAGCCTGGTCATGGAAAATACCGGTGTTCAGGTTCGTGAAATAACCTCAGGCTGCATCTGCTGCAGCCTGATTGGCAACTTCGTCCTGGCTCTGGAAGAATTAATTGAAAAACAACACCCGGAACACATTATTATAGAGCCCTCCGGAGTCGGCAAATTGTCCGAAATTCTGGAAGCGCTCAATGATCTTGAAGTTCCTTTTGAAAAACATCTGGTTCTTACGATTGTTGATGCAAAACGCTTCTATTATAACAACCAGTATGTCTCTGAATATTTCTGGGATCAGATTTCAAATGCAGACGCTGTAATACTCAGTAAGACAAAGCGTATGTCTGGAAAAGAGCTTTCCGGCCTCTGCAACAGCATCCATAACAAAATATCGGATATGGAAATAATTTGTGTTCCCTGGGATATGGATTATCATCCTATTCTGGATGAACTTCTATGCTCACAGCCTGCAGGTTCCCTCAACCATTGCAGGCTTACTGAAAAAGATTCAGCTTCATCTGGATTTTCTGTTTCACCGGGAGTATCCGTGCCGCAGCACATGCTGCCGACGCGGGCACTGTCACGGAAGAACTCTCAGACACGCTCCGGCGCATCTCCGTTCTTCTTTCCCGGTACCAAACGCAAACAGGGCAGTGTATTTGAATCCTGGAGTACAGAAACCTGTCTCGAATACAGCAACACTCGCCTGAATGAAATTATTGATGCATTAAATCAAAATCGCTATGGTGCAATTGTTCGGGCAAAAGGAGTTTTAAACAACCCTCAAGGCTCTGTTCTGCTCGATTATGTTCCAGGCGAAGGCAAGATTTCATCTATTTCACAAGAAGAAACAGGACGCCTTCTTGTAATAGGAATGAATTTAAATCGATTAGCACTCGAAAGATTGTTTTTAACATAACATTTTGAATCTCCATACTTAAAAGATATGCACTTTTTTCGGCAACTTTTTATCACCCACTCTTTATTCCTGCCGGAAAAAGTGCTTATTTTTATGCTTTTTTATGCTTTTTCCATTTTATTCC
>JAUNPP010000124.1 GCA_030536685.1 Lachnospiraceae bacterium | reverse complement strand
AACTGGCATACGAAGCGAGAGAACGTGCATACACTCCGTATTCCGGATTCCAGGTAGGCGCTGCGCTTCTTACGAAGGATGGAAAAGTGTATCTGGGATGCAATATTGAGAATGCGTCCTACGGACCGACTAACTGCGCGGAGCGCACGGCATTTTTTAAAGCAGTGTCTGAAGGAGAGCGCGCATTTACAGCGATTGCCATTGTGGGCGGCCCGGCGGGAACGAGAACCGGGGATATGTGCGCGCCGTGCGGCGTGTGCCGCCAGGTGATGCGGGAATTTTGTGATCCGAAGAAATTCCGCATCCTTCTGGAAGACGGAACGGGAGGAATCATGAGCAGAACGCTGGAGGAAATGATGCCTTTCGGATTCGGACCGGAGAATCTGGGAAAATAAAGGAACACGGGGAAATAAAAGCGTAAAGGAGAAGAAATATGCAGAATTATTCAGGAGAAGTTGGGTTACAGTATCATATACAGCTTAGAAAAGGTGATGTAGGACGTTATGTAATTATGCCGGGCGATCCGAAGCGCTGTGCAAAAATTGCAAAGTTCTTCGATGATGCCAAACTGATGGCAGACAGCAGAGAGTATGTGACCTACACAGGCTATCTTGATGGAGAAAAGGTAAGCGTTACCTCTACCGGAATCGGCGGACCCTCTGCTTCCATTGCAATGGAAGAACTGGTACAGTGCGGGGCGGATACTTTTATCCGTGTGGGAACCTGCGGAGGGATAGAGATGGATGTAAAGGGCGGAGATATCGTGGTTGCGACCGGAGCCATTCGTATGGAAGGCACCAGCAGAGAGTACGCGCCGATTGAATTTCCGGCAGTAGCTGATCTGGAGGTGACCAATGCTCTGGTGGCGGCGGCAAAGGAATGCGGCTACATTTATCACGCAGGCGTTGTTCAGTGTAAAGATGCGTTTTACGGACAGCATGAGCCGGAGAGAATGCCGGTAAGCTATGAACTCCTGAACAAATGGGAAGCATGGAAACGTCTGGGCTGTAAGGCATCTGAGATGGAGTCGGCAGCGCTTTTTATCGTTGCAAGCCACCTGAGAGTACGCTGCGGATCTGATTTTCTGGTAGTAGGAAATCAGGAACGGAATGCGGCAGGACTGGACAATCCAATCGTACACGATACAGAATCTGCAATTAAGGTAGCCGTGGAAGCTATCCGTAAATTAATCAGGGCAGACAAAGAAAAATAAGAGGTAGAGTTATGAAAAAATACAAACGTATTTTTACCGTAGTGGTAGATTCTCTGGGAATCGGCGCTATGCCGGATGCGGCAGAATACGGGGATGCCGGAACCGATACGTTAGGACATATTTCCGATAGAATGGAAACGTTTCGGATTCCGAACCTCCAAAAACTTGGAATGGCCAATCTGCATCCATTAAAACAGGTGCAGCCCTGTGAGAAACCGCTCGGTTATTATATGGAAATGAGAGAACGCAGCGTCGGAAAAGATACTATGACCGGCCACTGGGAAATGATGGGCCTTCATATTACGACGCCGTTTAAGACATTTACAGAGACTGGTTTTCCGAAGGAGCTTCTGGATGAGCTTTCCAAAAGAACCGGTCGTGTGATCATCGGAAATAAGAGCGCCAGCGGAACTGAGATTCTGGAAGAGCTCGCAGAAGAAGAAATTGCAACAGGGCATATGATTGTCTATACCTCTGCGGACTCCGTTCTGCAGATTTGCGGAAATGAAGAAACCTTCGGACTGGAAGAGCTTTACCGCTGCTGTGAGATTGCAAGAGAACTGACCATGAAGGATGAGTGGAAGGTCGGACGTGTCATTGCAAGACCATATGTAGGAAAAAAGAAGGGTGAGTTTAAACGAACAGCCAATCGTCATGATTATGCATTGAAACCCTATGGAAAAACTGCGCTGGATGTGCTAAAGAGTTCCGGCCTGGAAGTAATTTCAGTTGGCAAGATCTTTGATATCTTTGACGGAGAAGGACTGACCGAATCCAATAAGTCCAAAAGCTCGGTTCACGGAATGGAACAGACCATAGAGATTGCAAAACGTGATTTCACAGGACTCTGTTATGTGAATCTGGTAGATTTTGACGCACTGTGGGGACACCGGCGTGATGTGGCGGGATATGCACAGGAAATCGAGAAATTTGATGTAAAGCTCGGGGAACTGCTCGAGGAGCTCAGGGAGGATGATCTTCTCATTATTACGGCAGATCACGGCAATGACCCGACATACACCGGAACTGATCATACGAGAGAGAAGGTTCCATTCCTTGCCTGCTCCCCGTCTATGACAGGAAGCGGCAGATTAGAAGACACTGATACCTTTGCGGCTATTGGTGCAACGATTACAGATAATTTTGAACTTTCTATGCCGGAAGGAACCATAGGCAGTTCAATTCTTGATAAACTGGTATAGATGTACCGATGTGCCAAAAAGAATAGTGTGAAAAAGGCAGAACTTTCATTATTATTTGTGCCGCCAGCCTGGCGGAGGAATGGAGAGTATTATGGATAAGAAAGTGATTTTAAGTAAAGTAGACCATACTCTGTTAACTCAGACAGCAACATGGGAGGATATCAAACAGATTCTGGATGATGCGATGAAGTATGAGACGGCATCTGCATGTATTCCGGCAGCTTATGTGAAACGCGCTGCGGATTATGTAGAAGGAAAGCTTCCAATCTGTACCGTAATCGGATTCCCGAACGGATATAATACAACAGAGGTTAAGGTATTTGAGACAAAGGATGCGATTGACAAGGGTGCAAGTGAGATTGACATGGTAATCAACATCGGCGATCTGAAGGATAAAAGATATGACGTGATTGAGGACGAGATCCGCCGGATTCATGCAGCCTGCGATGGAAAAATTTTAAAGGTAATCATTGAGACATGTCTCCTGACAGAAGAAGAGAAAAAGAAGATGTGTGAAATCGTAACAAATGCGGGTGCAGAGTACATTAAGACATCTACCGGATTCTCTGTTTCCGGCGCAACCTTCGATGATGTGGCTTTGATGAAGGAACATGTGGGAGAAAACGTAAAAATTAAAGCAGCGGGCGGTATTTCTTCCTTCGACGATGCAGAAGAGTTTATAAGACTCGGCGCAGACAGACTTGGAACCAGCCGGCTGATCAAAATTATGAAAAACACAGACACCGGACTGGGATACTAAGGTATCGGATAATTATGAATGCCGCCGATGGCATTCTTGGAATCCGGCATACCAGGAAAACCAGGAGAAAAGCGCGGAAGAATCTGATTCGGAAGGGGGAACTGTGGAAACACGGCTCCCTCTTTTTGAAGTCATGCATATCTGAGGGACGCCCGGCGGACGTTCCTCTCGATTCCTGGAGCAGGGGAAATCCGCTTTATGAGTTGAAATGGAGGGGAAATAATGAGTACGCATATGATGATTGAGATGGGGGGAAAACAATGAGTACACATATGATGATTGAAATGATAGGATATATCGGATCCGTTCTGGTACTGATCTCATTTCTGATGTCTTCAGTAGTGAAGCTGAGAGTGATCAACGCAGTGGGAGGCACCATATTTTCAATATATGCACTGATCATACAGTCTTATCCGACTGCAATCATGAATATCTGCCTGGTGGCAATCAATATCTACTATCTGGCACGTCTGAAACGAAATGACCGCCATTATGATATTGTTGACGGGGCAGAGAAAGATGCCATGCTTACTTATATTCTGAATTATTATAAGGAAGATATTAAGAAATACTTCCCGGAATGGAATGTGCAGCCGGGGAAGGCCGATAAGGCTTATGTGGTATGCTGTGATGCAGTTCCGGCAGGCGTGCTTATTGGGAAACAGCAGGCAGATGGGGCGCTGGAAATTCTGCTGGATTATGCAACGCCGACTTACCGGGACTGTTCTGTGGGAAGGGCGCTTTACAAGGCGCTTCCAGCACTTGGAATCCGGAAGCTGGTATTTTCACGGAATAGCGGAATGCACGAGCCGTATTTAAAGAAGATGGGATTTGTACAGGAAACATCCGGCTATGTAAAAAAACTGTAAAATGTGCATGAAAATTTTTAAAAACCAGAGAAAAAGATATGCAAAATACAGGTTAAATTTACAAAAAAGAGACCTGAGTCCTTGTTTAACTCCGGAATTTAAATCATAATTCAAATGATGATTTAAAATAATCTATCGCTACAGAACATGTGGAACGGAAGAAGCAGAAACGTATAGAACATGTGCGAAACGGAATAAGAAAGAGAAAGGGAGGTTTTTATGAAAAGTGACCGAACGAAAAAGAGCAGCCTGAGCGGTTGGATGCCGCGATTACTGGCATGGGTGCTGACGATAGGGCTGGTTTTAGGAAATATCAGTATCCCTGTGAAGGCATCGGGTGAAGCAGCAACGATTGCAGGGTGGAGTTTTACCGCTGCAATCGGCCAGACATTGACAAAAGAAGACCCGGTGGCAGCAACAGAAGGAAGCGGAAAGCTGTGGCTGGATGGCGCTAAGGTTGGCGCATTTTCTGCAACAAACGGTTTGGCATCAACGGGATGGAACAATGGCGGAAGCTGGGTAATGTCTGAAATTAATGCAGAGAATTACGAAGCGCTTACATTTTCAGCAAAAACAAGATCCTCAGGGACAGGACCAAAAGACTTTCAGCTGGAATATTCGCTGGATTCAGGGGAAACCTGGGAAGCGATTGAGGGAAGTCAGTATGAAGTAAAGTCTACAGGTATTGCGGCAGCATACAGTGACTTCGCACTTCCGGCAGAACTGTCCGGACAAAGATTTGCGCTGCGGATCCATATGATAAGTATGGTGAGCCAGAAAGGCGAAACGGTTCAGAGTGGCGGAGCTAGCAACATTAACAATATCGTAATCGCAGGAACGAAAACATCTGAAAGCGTTACCCCTCCGGAGAATGAAACTTGTGCGAAGGTGACAGCATCTGTTGCAGAGGGAGAAGTAGAAAAAGGAACGGAAGTGGCACTTTCCTGCGCAACGGAAGGCGCATCAGTTTCTTATAAGCTGAACGATGCGGCAGATTATGAGGTATATTCTGCTCCGATTGTAATCTCAGAAGATACTGTGATCGAGGCTTATGCTAAAAAAGAAGGTTTTACTGACAGTGAGAAAATCAGGTTTGCTTATACCGTAAAGGAAGAAACACCTGAGACCCCGGAAACCCCGGAGCAGAGCGTCGGAGCACAGCTGAAAGCGCTGGAAGATGGCGACGTATTCTTTATCTATCATCCGGAAAGTAAGATGGCAATGACATCGCAGGCAAGCGGATCAAGACTGGCAGGAGCTTCTGCTGAGGCGGGAGCGGACGGAGCTGTTCCGGCACCGGCAGGGACTGCAGTCTTAAAAGCGGAGCTGGATCAGACGAGCGGCTACTTCTATCTGGTATGTGCAGGAAAATACCTGACCAGCGGAGCAACAGGCAACAGCCTGACGCTGGAAACGGAAAAGAGCGAATATAGTCTGTGGGATATCGAAAAAGCAGATGATAATGGCGGATTCTTCCTGAGAAGTGCGAATGCGGCATTCAATGGAGTTCAGAATCAGTACATAGAATATTATAATACCTTTACAACCTACGGAAAAAAAGAGGATACAAGTCCGAATGCATTCCTGATGTATTTCTATCCGGCAGAAGAGAGCAAAGATCTTGTTGTAGAAGATAGTATTAAACTGCCCGTTGCACAGTGGGCAGGAAATGCAAATTATGAAGAAGCAAACGTAGATAAGGTGATTGCAGGAGATCTGTATAAGACCAATGACATGCTGGATAAGGATGCAGGTTTCCGCGTAGTGGTGAGCGGAGCAGAGGTGAAGCCGTATTCCAAAGCGACAGCAAGCGGAACAGGTTCCGTTTCTTACTATATGGGCGGAACAGGACTCGGTTCCGGAACAGATGATTATATGCAGATGCAGTTCTCTTCCCACGGATATGGGAAAATGGGAATTTCTTTCCGGCTTCGCGCAAGCAACACAGGAGCAGGTTCTTTCCAGGCACAGTATTCTGCAGATGGAAAGCAGTTCCGGAATCTGACAACAGGAAGTTATTCCTACAAATATACTTCTTATGGTTCGGATGGAAAGCCGTTTGAAGTCAGCAAAGCTGATGCAATCAAAGATGGAATTGCTAAAACCAGTCTTGCACCGGCAAATTATATCAATTTCCAGTTTGATCTTCCGGATGGAGCAGCAAATGCAGAAAACCTGTATATCCGTTTCGTTCCGGGAACAGAAAATGCGAAAGGTGACGGAAATGCACCTGGTACGGGCGGAGTTGTCCGCATCGATTCTGTTAACGTAACAGGAAGCCCGGTAATTGCGTCTGATCTCTGCGGATATGTGAAAGCAGATCCGGCGGATGGAGAAGCAACGCAGAACAGTGAAGTGACACTGACCACTACGACAGAAGGATCTGAGATTTTCTACTCTCTGAATGGCGGAGAATATCAGAAATACGATCCGGCAGCGAAACCGGTTCTCACAGAACTTCCGGCGACCCTGCGCACCTATGCTAAAAAAGACGGCATGGCAGACAGTATCAAGGTAATCTATCAGTATACAGCCGGAAAAGTAAAGAGCGTGAAGGCTACACCCAACGGCGGAGCAGTGAAGATAGGCACAGAAGTGACTTTAAGCTGTGACACAGAAGGTGCAGTGATTTATTATTCAGAGAACGAGGGCGCAGACTGGATAGAATACACAGAAAAACTGGTGCTTTCCGAACTGCCTAAGACCTATCTTGTGAAGGCTTCAAAGGAAGGCTACGAAGACAGCAGTGTACAGACGCTGAGCTTTACAGAGAGAACCAGTGACGTTTATGGTATCTACTTTGGTCAGCTTCATTCACATACAAACTACTCCGACGGAGCAGGAACCTGTGAGGAAGCATTCCAGCATGCGTCAGGAGTGGACAACCTGGATTTCCTGGCAGTTACCGATCATTCCAACTCATTTGACAATGCGGACGCAGCATCCATCACAGATGGTTCTATGAGCAGCGAATGGACAGAAGGACACGCACTTGCAGAGAAATACACGGCAGAGGATTTTGTAGCTCTGTATGGCTATGAGATGACATGGTCCAACGGACTGGGACACATGAATACCTTCAATTCCGAAGGATTCCAGAGCAGAACGCAGACGGATTTCTCAACCTACAGTACCGCGCTGCAGAACTATTATGCAGCACTGAAGAAATCACCGAATTCTATCAGTCAGTTCAATCATCCGGGAACTACATTTGGCGATTTCAGTGATTTCGGATACTACGATGAAGATCTTGATAAGCTGATCACAACGGTAGAGGTAGGAAACGGAGAAGGAGCAGTCGGAAGCAGCGGCTATTTCCCGTCCTACGAATATTATCAAAGAGCGCTGGATAAAGGATGGCATGTAGCGCCGACCAACAATCAGGATAACCACAAGGGGCTCTGGGGGGATGCCAATACCGGACGAAGCGTGGTTCTGGCAGATTCTCTAACAAGGGAGAACGTCTACGATGCGATGAGAAATTACCGGGTATATGCAACCGAAGACAATGACCTCAACATCTACTATACACTGGACGGCTATGAGATGGGTTCTATTCTCTCAGCAGGACAGACCGGTGAAACGGTAAGCCTGAAGGCAGATATCAAGGATGCTACCGACAGTGAAATCGGTAAAGTTCAGGTGATCACAAACGGAGGTCTTGTGCTGGATGAAGCACAGGTAAATGCAAAAGAAGAAATTGTAGAATTTACAGTAGATAACAAGTACTCTTACTATTATCTGAAAATTACAGAAACAGACGGCGATATTGCCGTGACTGCACCTGTATGGGTAGGCGAAGTAGAAGCAGCCGGAATCAACAGTATCTCAACGACAGAGGTTCTTCCGGTGAAGGGAGAAGCGCTTCCGGTAGACTTAAATCTTTACAATAATGAAGATACCGCTATGCAGATCGAGGCAATCGATTTTAAAGTGGATGGCAGTACCGTACACAGTGTTGATCTTGAAAAAGCAGGACTTACCAGTATTGCAGCGCTGAAAGATGCCTCCTACAGCTTTGATTTTACCTATGATAAAGTAGGAAGCATGGAACTGAATGTGGAAGTGAAGGCAAAACTGAATGGCGCAGACAAGCTGTATAAGAGCGTGCTGAAGCTGAACTACGTGACACCGGAGATGGTGACAAACGTAGTGATCGACGGAACGCATTACAACGATTATGTGACAGGCTATTATGGTGGAAATGTCGGAAATTTCACGAAGATTGCCGGAGATAAGAATGTGAAGGTTACGGTCGTAAAAGATAAGATTACACCGGAAATCCTGGAAAAATGCGCACTTTTGCTTATTTCGGCGCCGGCGAAGAAGAAAGGAACCGCCAATGCAGGCGATTATACGCCGGCACATTTTTCTGATGAATTTATCCAGACGGTGAAAGCATATACCGATAATGGCGGAACATTGATTGCCTGCGGTATTGCAGATTATCAGGATTCGACAGAAACACAGACGGCAACAGAGATGAATAAGCTTCTGAACGCGGTAGGAGCAACCACAACCCTGAACAGTGATGAAGCTTACGATGAAGTAAATAACGGCGGTCAGCCATATCGTCTGTATTTGAAGAATTACAACAGCGATTCCAAATATCTGGCGGGTGCGGCAGAAGGACAGGAGTACAGCGCATACAGCGGATGTACCGTAAATCTGAATGCAGACGCAGTGAACGCAGGAAAAGCAGAGGCGCTGGTGACAGGCTATGATACAACCTATTCCATCGACTGCAAGGACGAGGCCGGAAACAAGGTATCAGGACAACCTGCATACATCGAAAAAGGCAGCATGGTCGCAATAGCTCATGAAAAGCTTGCGGGAGGCGGAAATCTCTTCGTATCCGGTACCGTATTTATTTCAGATTTTGAAGTGAAGGCAGAACAGGATAATATCTGGGATCTTCCGTATCTGAATAAAACAATCGCAGAGAATATTCTGAAAGAAGTAACGGTTGAACTTGAGGCAACTCCGATCGCTGAAGTAAGAAAAGCGAATCTGGGTGAAGTATTTGCAATCGAAGGTTATGTAACGGCAGGAACAAGCAATCCGAACAATACTTTCTTTGATGCAATCTATGTACAGGATGACACAGCCGGAATTACAGTATTCCCGTATTCTGCATCAGGTCTTGAGGTTGGAACAAAAGTGAAGATTACCGGTTATGTAGATGCATATCAGGGAGACAAAGAGATTCAGATTATGAGCTGCCGGGTGATCGAAGATGCGGAAAAACATGTTTACGATCCGAAAGAAATCAGTGCAAAGGAAGCAATGGATTACACTGCAAACGGCGGTAATCTGGTGAAGGTAACAGGCAAGGTTAGCAGAGTCGTAACAGATACAGCGGGAACGGGAGTTTCTCAGTTCTGGATCGATGATGGAAGCGGTGTGGAAGCAAACATCTTTATCGATGGATACATTTTATCCGGAACAGAGGGAACCAACACCCTTGCTTCTACTGTAAAGGAAGGCGCATCTGTTTCAGCAGTTGGACTTGTATATGCACATCCGGAAGGCGAATCTGATGTACCGGTTACCTGTCTGAGAGTCCGCGACTGTGACGAGATCAAACTGATCAGCGAAGGAACAGGCGAAGGAGATAAGCCAGGATCAAACGGAAAACCTGGAC
>JAUNPP010000006.1:23829-46029 GCA_030536685.1 Lachnospiraceae bacterium | reverse complement strand
TTGAGTTTGTATTTTTTATTTCTTTAAATTATCAAAAACTTGTAAACTGCTGTTTGTTATATAAAGATTAACATAACAAAGGCAAGGCGGAACGTAACTTCCGCACCCTCAAGGACCGCTGGCTTCATGCCCTGGACATTTCACAGATTCAGTCTTTTGAGGAATTTAATGACCTCCTGAGGTCTTATATTCACAAACATAACACCACGGTTCATTCCTCCACAAAGGAATCTCCACTGGATCGTTTTCTTCGCACCAGGGAGCACATCCGTACACCAAAATCATGAAGATGTTCATTATCCGATTCCGTCTACAGACAAAGTCGCCAACAGCCGTACCAAAAGGAACAGCCTTCTCTCTATTGATTACTCACAGAAAGGATAGCTGTCATGAACAATACTTTTTATGGATTATCCTGCAATCCATTTGACAAGCAGGCCCCCTCTGAAACTGGATTTTTCGAATCCTTTGATCATAAACAGATGATCTCGAGATTGAATTACCTCAAAGATGTGCGGGGCATCGGAGTATTCACCGCATCTCCCGGAATGGGAAAATCCTATGCCCTGCGCTGTTTCCAGCATTCCCTGAACAAAAATCTCTATCACATGAAGTATATCTGTCTGTCCACCATTTCGGTTGCAGAGTTCTACAAACAGCTCTGCGACCATCTTGGCCTGGATGCCAAAGGCGGTAAGACCGTCATGTTCAAAGCTATTCAGGACAGACGGTATTATCTTTACAAAGATAAACGTCAGCCGTTTATCCTTGCGATTGATGAAGCACAGTACCTGAACCATGGTATCCTCAAAGATCTAAAAATGCTGATGAACTTCAGTTATGATTCCCTGAACTGTTTTTCCCTGATACTCAGCGGCGAAACGCTGCTGAACCGGACACTTGAAAAACCAGTACATGAAGCACTTCGTCAGCGCATTACTGTCCATTATACTTTTCAGGGACTGCAAACCGATGAGGTGACTGCCTATATTTATCATAAGCTTGCACTTGCTGGTGGTTCCAGAGCAATCATGGGTGAGGATGCGCTAAGCGCCGTCACCAGATACTGCCAGAGAAATCCACGGATCATCGACACCATCATGACGAATGCTCTGACTCTCGGTGCCCAGACGCAGAAACAGGTCATTGATTCTGAAATCATTCTGGCTGCAGTCAATGAACAGACACTTGGATAATATTCAATTTTCAGTTTTCAAAGACCATGACAACGTGTCGCTGTTCCTGATTTATAGCTGTCGTTCTGGTTAGAGCGTGTCGCCAACCGGCTGAAAACATACAATTTTAAATCGTCGTTCATGCCGATTGGAGCGCGTCGCTCAACACCATAATATTCACTTTGAAATTAAATCACTTTAAGTTCAAGAGCAGCACTTCTAAAAGCATCATAAACCTCATCCAGATAATTTGGAACAGGATCGAATGTTTGGCATATTTCCCATCCTAATGCGATATATCTCAGCATTTGAAACCGCATATTTGTTTTCAATCGCTCTACTGCTACATTATAGATATCGACAAGAAGTTTTTTGATTATTTCTAAATTTTCATGGTCTCTTTTAGCCACTATTTTGTATAATTTCACTGCATAATCATCATACTTTTCAAGCTGTTTCTTTTCAGAATAATAATTCATATATATCACATAGATTTCTGATTTATCCAGCCCCATTTCTATAAAAGAATTCTGATTCATATCAAAAATGCCTTCCATATATTCTGCTATTTTAAACAGATTTTCCAAATTTGTCTTTATATTATATTTATGTTGAAGCATTTCCAGAAAATCACTGGTTGTTTTTAATAATTTCAATTGATACTTAATCGAAAAATCATTAATTTTATTGCGCATATATTCAGAAGTGAAAATAAACCATTCAGAATATGTTGTGAGAACGGCAACTTTAAATAATATAGACATATATCCCGCATCTAAGAATTCGGAAAGCATACCATCATATAGTTGAAGATCGTCCCCTATATTTTCAAATATCTCATCGATTTTATGGATATACTGTTTTTTACTATTCATAAACAAATGGTGAAGTAATGCACTTTCTCTTATATCGCGTTTAATCTTACGATAAGGTGGTCTAAATGTCCCATCCTCTTCAATTTCATCGGTAATCTTATATCTAATCAATTTTATGATTGTTCTTTTATTTTCTTCCCAATAATGATTTAAAATACTGTAACATTTAAAAAGTACCTTTTGTACAATTTGATCACTGTATTTCTGTTCAATATTTTCTCCTATAAGTATTATCTCAAAAATGCAGTCAAGAGACTTGTCATAATAACGATTGTCGGCTTCTCGAAGGGCTCTTTCCCAATAATAATTAACCAACCATCTTCCAACTTTTAGTGAGTTATCTTTTTCATATAATTGTAAAATAACATCGCTTAACTTCCTGAGGGAATCATCAATATTCCATCCATATAATCTTTCTCCTACTCGCTTCATTAGATTCGCATAATCTATTAGTTCTTCTGCTTGTCTATAATCTTGGGTAGTTACAATATTAGAAATCTGAAAATCAAGATATTTTTTTAGTTCATTTGAAAAATCAAATATTTTTCCTACTATTTCTGTAAATATATCCCTATCAGCCTTGAAATATATCAAATCTGGTTCAAATGCATCATTTCCAATCAGACAATTCAAAAGTTCAAATGCTTTTTCCAAATCCTGTTTGACTTCAATCCCATAAAGAAGCCCAAGCGCATAGTTAAATAATTGCCCTAATGTACATGAAGAAATAGATTCTTTTCCCCAACAGGACATAACATAACCAATATCGCTTTTAATACTGGAAAAAGATGGATGCACTAAGAAAAAACGGCATACTTTTTCTATGATATGTGGATCCCGAAGATTTAATATGTGAAGCGAAGACAATCCTAAAGGTAACTCTTCTAAATAAGATTGAGATCCTGCTGATATTGGTAAAACCGGGATGTGTTCATTATTCATATAATCCCACATCTTTATAAGTATTTTGTTTAGTGTAGAATCACTAACTGCACTTTCAGTAAGTATCATGATGCATACATTCTTATCCGAAATCTGATATAAATTTTCCAGTTCCCATTTTTTGACATTAATGTGTTGGATTAGTCCAAACCTTTTATCCTCTATATAATTTACAATTTCAGCGTAAGCTTTCTCAATTGCCCCAAAATTACATACATAAATTGTTTCACTATTCATTTCAAATTCTCCTAGTATTGTTTATCAGAATTTACTAATCCACAAAAATGTAAAAGATTAGCATAACGACCCAAAATCATATCATTTATTTGATTTTGTATGCTTTCATGATTTTTCACCAGTGTTTCTACCTCTGACATCGTAATATAAGAGCAATCAATTCTTTTTAAAGCTCTTTCCAATTCCTCAGTTTCTTTATTGCCAAATATAGCACTTGAAGCATCTGCAACTATCTGCTCAAATGCAATACTATCCAATTTATAGATATACTCCGTCCATTCTTTCAAAAAGTCTATTTGTTCTTTTGTTATATCCTCACATATAATGGCAACAGGAATCAATCCATATTGTTTTGCTAACGGTATTTCTTTCCTATATGTATAACTCGATTCGTTAAAATAGTTAGGAGTTATAATAGCAACAAATATATTGGAAATTGATATTGCGTCCAATATTTCTTTGTCAAACTCTTCTCCTACAGACAAATTAGCATCATGCCATAAAGCAAAATCTGTATGTGCAATAAAAGCATCCTCTACTTTTTCCAAATATTTCTTATCAGTATGTCGATAACTAATAAATACAATTTCTTTTCCTGCCGCAGACAAAGATTTATCTGCAGTTATAAAAGAAATATGATTACGACGTTTCATATGTATCTCCCTTCATCTGTTGAAGATTTCAAAATATCGTCCACTTTACAGTCGAAAGTCAGACATATTTTTTCTATCATTTCTATGGCAATGTATTCTTTTTTTCAGCTGATTTGCCAAATGGGTTCTGCCTGCCAAGGATAAGCTGTTCCATCATAAGCTGCATTTTTTCATTAGGGGACTGTATTTCTTTTGTCAGCGCCTGCGTCTGTTCCTGTTGCTTCAAGAGCAGCTGTATAAGGATCTTCTTATCAAACTTATTCAGTTATTCCTCTGAAAAATTGGTTGCCATGATGAAACCTCCTTCTGTTTTCTGGAATCTATTATAGCAGAAACAGCACTGTTACGCCACCTTCAGGTATTTCGATGTTCGTCATTCTCACGATGGATAACAGTCCTGAAAATCTGACCGAAATCAAGCTTTTGCCCCCGGCATCATGACATTGGTTTTGAACAGGTCTTCTATTATGGTAAAATATTTAACTCAGCTGACAGCGATTGCAAAAAACCTGTAGATTAATATAACCAGTCAGTTGATGATTAACCATCAGCCGACTGGCTATTATTTTCACTTCAATTGGAGCAACTTTCTTCTTCTCGGTAATCAGAAAATCTATTTCCATGTGATTTTCGCGGTATTCTTTGTCTGTATGGAAATAGAAGTACAGCTTATGACCGTTCCAACGCAGCATCTGTGTAACGACATTCTCCATAATCATGCCCTCATCGATGTCCAATTCATCAAAAAGGATTGCCCTATATAGTTCGTTTTCTATAAAAGGACGATCCAGAAAGGTTTGCGTAATCAGAAGTCCGGTATCCACCATATAGCACTTCTGAGTAGTATTCTCGGCACTCAGAGTCAGTCTTACATTTTGGTCGAACTTTTTCTTCATATCCAGCGGCAAATTTGGAAACATCGTCGCGGTAGAGCTTCAGCATGAAAAGACATATTAGATAAACTATAGTTCACCGTTCTGATAAAACAATAGGTCAAGATTGTCAATACTGAATCCGTCCAAACTAAAATGCCATTTTAATTTGGACGGATTTCTACATGAAAATTACTGCATTCGTTGACAAATACAATAAATATAGAATAATTTTTGTAAATCAGAAAATAATATCCCAATTATACTTGTTTTTCTCCCAAACAGTAAGTATAATTGGGAGAAAAAAGGGTTGATTGGGAAAAAGGATGTGTTTAGATGCGAAATTTTAATTATGAAAAGTTAATAGATAGAACCTGGGACAATGAAGTACTATCGTATGTAGCTCAGATACATGAACATAAAGGGCGGCAGGAATTATATATCCGGCAGAAGCCAGTAGAGCTTGAACGTTTGATTGAAATAGCAAAAATTCAGAGTACTGAAAGTTCTAACCGTATTGAAGGTATTGTGACAACAAATGCCAGATTAAAACAGCTGGTTAAGGACAAAACGACTCCTAGAAACCGAGATGAAAAAGAAATTTTAGGGTATCGTAATGTTTTAAATTTGGTTCATGAGAATTATGCCGCAATTCCCATCCGACCGAATTATATTTTACAAATGCATCGTGATATGCTCAAGTATACCTCATTTGGATATGGAGGAAATTTCAAAACAACTCCAAATGAAATTGATATGACGTTACCAAATGGTGAAAAAGCAGTGCTGTTCAGACCACTTGATCCATATGAAACGCCAGATGCAGTTTTGGCGATCTGTGAAAGTTATCAGAGAGTATTGAACAAAGAAATCATTGATCCGCTGATTCTAATTCCATGTTTTATTTTGGACTTTTTGTGCATTCATCCATTTAATGATGGAAATGGTAGAATGAGCAGACTCCTTACCTTATTGCTGCTTTATCGAAGCGGTTACATGGTGGGGCAGTATATCAGTATAGAAAAAGCAATAGCAGACACAAAAGAAAGTTATTACGATGCACTGGCAGTTGCAGATCAAGGATGGCATACGGAAGAAAATGATCCTAAGCCATTTATTAAATATATGCTGGGTGTTATTCTTTCATGTTACCGTGACTTTGAAGAACGAATTGATTCTGCACAAAAAACAGGTGTCAGAAGCACTTCTTATGACATTGTAAAAGAATATACTTTGAATAAAATCGGAACTTTTACAAAACAGGACGCTTTAATTGCTTGTCCCAGTCTGGGAAGTTCTTCTGTGGAAGCAGCGTTAAAAAAACTTGTAGCGGATGGAACAATAGCAAAAATGGGGGCTGGGCGGAAAACACATTATGTTAGAAGTGATGCATTCATTAAATGAAAACTAACATCAGATTGTTGCCGGACAATTCGCCTTATATAAGCAGTTTTTCGAGCCTCCGGCAGGATTGCAGAGCGGCTCATATGTATGATGTCAGCGTATCTGACGAGCCGCTCGCAGCAAGAATACCGATGGCATTCTTGAATGAAGAATAATACAAAACTATTCTATTTTCTCTCCTCTTTCATCAACAGCCACAATGAGATGACAATACGAAAACGTGAGTCTGGTCT
The DNA here is from genome assembly GCA_030536685.1 of Lachnospiraceae bacterium. Lineage (GTDB taxonomy): Bacteria > Bacillota > Clostridia > Lachnospirales > Lachnospiraceae > TWA4. The sequence goes on along the minus strand of JAUNPP010000006.1, from coordinate 39,638 downwards.
GGTCAGATCAAGCTCTGCGATTTCCTGAATTTTCTTTAATCGGTATGTGAGAGTATTCCGATGAATATAGAGTGCTTCTGCGGTCTGTATCGCATTTTGGTTATTTTCAAGATAAATACGAAGGGTTTCTGCCAGATGTGCCGCGTGTTCCCTGTCATATGCAATTAATGTACGAATTCTCTGATTGATTAAAAACTGCCAATCAGCCTTCTGCATGATGTCAAGCATATATGGTATTGCACACTCGTTGAAAATCTGCACTTGTTTATATTCTGCCATAGATATCGCGGCTTCTCCTTGTTTATAGCAAATGGGCATACATTCAAACCCACTGAAAAAATCACTGAGTCCACCGCGAAATCCAATTTTCTCTGCTATTTTTGTCAGTTTTTTGCGGATTGAAAAACATGTATCCTCCATTTTAGCCGGAATCAGTGTCACAATATATCCTTTATGATAAAAACTCTTGCTGCCCGGAATTTGTTCTAACTGTTGAAAAATCCGTTTTTGCTCTAATTCTTCTGTATTTCGCTGTTCTAATACCGCAAGAATCAGACGGGTATCACGATTAAATCCCAATGGTCTCATCTGCCTTTCAATTACCGGTATATCCGTCAATTTTCCTTCCAGAATATCCTGCAGAAAATACTCATAGGCATTGCCTCTTTTTTGCAGTGAACCGATATCGGAAGCCATATAGTCTTCGATGATCTTGCCATAGCAATCAACAAGCTCCACCTCCGCCGATGTGATTTCTTTCAACATTCCAACAATAAAAAGATGTCCCAGTAACTGTTTCCCTTTACGAAGATTATAATTAATAAACGGTACATAAAAATAATCAGAATAAATTACACTGGCATTTTTTCCTCGTTCTATTACCTGCAGTTCTTTGCTTTCAATTAGATTTGCAACCAAATCGTAAGAAAGGTAACCATACTTGGCTGCCCTGCCATAAGTCGAACTCAGATACTCCATATCATTGCGCATATCAATCGCCAACACCTTAAAACTGCTGTCCACAATATAGGCAGGATTTCCAATATAATCATAAAATAAACCAATAATCTCCTGCAGCGGTTTCCCGACTATAAATGCCTTGTAGAAGGCATCTTCCTGTTGATTTAAGCGTTCAAACAATTTGCAGATTCGATTAAACACCGTGACAGGCGCAACATCTTTATTGAAAACTATCTTCTCAATCTGACTGTTCAGCCGATTTCCTTTTAAGTTTATCTCTTCTTTCCTAGCCGCCTGATCATGGTCTTCGAATAGAATGACTGCAATCGATTTTAGACTACATTCTGCAAACACTTCACTTCTATACGCAATCATATCTGCATCTGAAAATTGCAGGTAAAGTGTCCCCTCCTCCAAAGTCATTTCATCATTTCCGATTAGTTGAATCGTATGATAACGGGATGACGTTTTCTGATCCAGAATTTCATATTGTGCCTTTGAAAATCCACCAAGTTCCAACAATAAATGCAATGAGTATTCCATGCTGTCCCCTCATAATCCATGTATATATTTTCACTGTTTCTTCCGAACTGTGTATATCAGGTGTTCTGATTGTGCATATCGCACAACACCTTAATGATATGATTTTATCACATTGAACAATGTAATACTATCCATTATTTTATATAATCTAATTAAACAAGCCATACTTTTACCTTTATTTACAAGGGTTTACAGACAATCTCAACTAGTACAATACCGGCTGAATCTGATTCTGCTCGAAATATTTTTTATTATAAATATCGCACAATAAAATTTCAATCTATCATCTTGCTGTCTCGCATTTGATGCGAGATATTCGGCATATTCATCGAAAGAAGGAATTATTATGATCAAAATTGATATCATCACAGGTTTCCTGGGTTCCGGCAAAACAACATTCATAAATCGGCTGCTCAAGGAAGGTTATTCCGCTTACAATCCGGTTCTGGTGGAAAATGAATTCGGTGAAATGCCAATTGACGGTGATCTGATCGATACCAATCTTCGAATGTATGAAATGGCCTCCGGCTGCATCTGCTGTACATTATCAGACAATTTTATTGAAGGAATCGTAACATTGGCAAAGTCTTATCACCCTGATCGAATCTTGATTGAACCCACAGGTGCTGCCAATCTGGAAGATGTCTTAAGAGCATGTGGCAATGCCTGTACCAAAATTGATGCCGCCATCAACAGTATAATCACAATTGTCAGTGCAGAATCACTAATCCCCCTCACGGAAATTGGTGGTGATTTCTTTCAGGAACAGCTTGAACAGGCACGTGTTATCTATTTAAGCTGTACCGATCTCGTAGGAAAAGAAGACATCGACGATTGTATCGCGATTATCCGGAAACACAACCCGGAAGCTATAATTTTCAGTGGTAACATTTCTTTACTAACATTATTGTCAGAAGCGGAGGAAGCCCTAACTGCTGAAGATACCAACTGCTACTATCGTACTATCCTCTATGAGCCTATGAAACCACGAAACCGAAAAAAAACAAGGCTCGTACTTCCATCAAAAAGAAACAAATTTGAATCCTGTTCCTTTACCCCCAAAAAATATTATACCAAAGAAGGGGTATTTCATCTATTAGAAGCAATTATGAACGACGATTCCCTGGGAACCGTCTACAGAGCCAAAGGGTTTCTGCTGACTGATCCTGCCGCCACTGCTGAAACAGACTTCTACCTTGCTGAATGTGAACTCAGGGGACATTCACAGGTATCAGAACGAGTTTACCAGGGCGAACCAAAATTCATTGTGATTGGAAAGCAGCTAAAACAAGATAAACTGGAACAATTATTTACAAACTATGCCAGCCATAACCTGTAAATAATTTTCCAAATCATGACAAAAAATTCAAAAGGAGGAGTATCTTATGGCAAGTATTAAAGAGTTAATGGTGGAACTGGACGACGAGACATTGTTAGACATGGTAAATGAACAACTCAAACAGGGGGTTTTGCCAATGGATATCATTTCCCAGTGTCAGGAAGGTATGACTGAAATTGGTGCGCTTTTTGCCGAGGGGGAAATGTTCGTATCTGACCTGATGATGGCTGGTGCTGTCTGCAAAGAGGTTACCGAAGCTGTTAAGCCTTATATGAACACCGAAACAAAGAAAATTGGCAAAGTCGTAATGGGCACTGTAAAGGATGATATCCATGATATTGGTAAGGATATCGTATGCAATATGCTGGAGGCATCTGGATTTGAGGTAATTGACGTCGGAATTGATACACCTGTTGGTGTATTTGTCAATACGATGAAAGAAAATCCGGACTGTAAGGTTCTTGGTCTTTCCTGCCTGTTAGCATCCTGTTATGGCTCCATCAAAGAAACTGTTGCCGCAGTTAAAGCGGTTCGCCCCGATGTTAAAATTATCATCGGTGGTGGCCCTATTGATGATACTGTACGTGTATTCTCCGATGCAGACGCTTATGCAGTTGCTGCACAGGATACCGTAAATTACTGCAAGGAGGTATATAGCGTATGAAACAGAATTATGAAGAGAATCTAAAGCTTGTTCATGAGGGCATAGCTTGTACAAATACGAAACCGATCTCCACCTTCTCTGGCGGTGCTCCTCTAGCACAGATTGGCGGCCTCACCGTTGCACAGTTTGTAGAAGACCCCGTTGCCGGTGCAAAAGCAGCATTTAAAGCGGTTGATATGGTTCAGGAAATAGCCGGTCCCATCCATACCTTCAATTCGGGTCCCGGTTCTCTGAATATGGTTACGCTGATCACGCTGTTATGGTATTCCAAGGTTATGATTCCTGGGGTGGAAATTCCCGAAAACTCTGTATGGCAGGTTAAAGAACAGAAACTCATCGACAGAGATGCCTATCCGAAAATTAAAGAGATGGGTTACACCAAATTTGTAAATCAGGAAATTCTGCCCCGTATCATCGACATGGAGTATTTCAGCAAATATATTAAATATGCCGGCGAACATGGCACAGAAGTCAATCAGTTATATCTGGATGCAGGTATTCCCAAGATGCAGTGGGGCATGGCTACTATGATTCCCTTTGAACAGCTGTGTGGTATGCGTTCCATGACGCAGTTCTATATGGACTGCTACAAAAAGCTGGATGAACTAAAAGAATTATCCGACATAATTTTTGAAGAAACTGCTGCAGATAAGGCAAAACAGTTAGAAGCTGTAAGAGATAATCCAAACTGGATTGGCGCCTGGGTTGGCGGCTGGCGAACAGCCAGCAAATTGTTGAATCCTAAGATATGGGAAGCGTTGGTATGGCCTTATATGAAAGCTTCTGCCAAACAGCTGATTTCTTATGGCAAAACTCCTATCCTGCATCTGGATCAGGACTGGACCCGTGACATTGCACGTTTCAGTGAACTGCCTTCTGGTAAAATTGTATTGAATACGGATTCCATGACCGATGTACGTGAGATAAGAAAACAGTTGCCCGGTTATGCAATCATGGGTGATGTTCCTCCTACTCTGCTTACCAGCGGAACTCCGGAACAGGTAACAGATTATGTAAAGAAGCTTATCAACGACTTAGGTCCTGATGGTTTCTTTGTATGTCCTGGTTGTGACTGTCCTGTTAATGCGAAACTTGAAAATATCGCAGCAATGGTTAAGGCAACCAATGAGTGGACTTGACAGACAGATGATAAGTATTGGAGGAAGGAAACATGTTATTAATTGGTGAAAAAATCAATGGAACACGCAAAGCTGTGCAAAAAGCGATTTTATCCCGCAATACAGAAGCAATTATTGCCCTGGTAAAAGAACAGACCGAAGCCGGCGCTGATTATCTGGACGTAAATGCCGGTACTGGTCCTGATCGAGAATTAGAAGACATACTCTGGCTCCTGGATATCGTTCAAAGTTATGCTCCTGATATACCTGTCTGTATCGACAGTTCCTCTGCTGCCACCTTAAAAGCGGCTTTACCTCATGTGGGGAAAACGCCGATGATCAATTCCATCAATGCAGATTCTGCTAGATTGGAAGCTTTTATTCCTTTAGTTAAGGAGTATGCCGCATCGGTTATCGCCTTAGCTTTGGACGAATCCAAATCTGGTATGCCCAAAAACAATGAAGAACGTATGGAAAACATCGACCGAATTCTGGAAGCAACCCGAAAGGCAGAAATTCCGGATTCTGATGTGTATATTGATCCGCTGATTATGGCAGTGTCCACCGACAATAATGCAGGCTCCACTGTACTCGCCTGCATCCGTGAGATTCGCCAGAAATATCCTGAAACCCATATCACCGGTGGCTTATCAAATATTTCCTTCGGACTTCCGGAACGTGCCATTGTCAATCGTACCTTTCTGACCCTTGCCATGGCGGCAGGCATGGATAGTGCAGTCTGCAATCCGGCGAATCGTTCCTTTATCGAAGCAATGAAAGCAACGGATATGATTCTCGGAAATGACCGTTTCTGCAGAAAATATACCACTGCCGCCAAAAAAGGTTTTTGTAAAAAATGAACATTGCACTTTTAGCTTGTAAAACCTTGGAGGATGAGATTATGTATCTTTATCAGAAGCATAATCTCTCCTATCCAATCATCTGGATTGAATCCGGATTACACAATACCCCGAAGAAACTACACAAACGAATTCAGAAAGAATTGGATCAAATTTCTCAAACTGACATTCTGTTACTTGGTTTTGGTCAATGTGGAAACTCATTAAATAATATATTGACTGGCAATTATGAAACCATACTGCCCAGAACAGATGACTGTATCTCTCTTTTCTTCGGTTCCGATGCAGCCCGAAATGCCTATGGGCAAAATCATCGTGCCATCTATCTCACTGCCGGCTGGATGAGAGGCGAACAAAATATTCTCAAAGAATACGCACACGCTTATAAACGCTTCGGCGCCGAATCTGCCAAAGACCTGATGCACATGATGTACGATCACTACCAGGAGCTGGTATTACTCGATACAGGAATCTATTCCATAGATCAGCTCTACGAAGAAACCGCAGATATCGAAAAAATCACCGACTTAAAACGAGTGGTTCTTCCAGCCACCTTGTCCTACCTGGAAAAGCTATTGCTTGGCCCTTGGAAAAATGAAGAATTCTATCATTTCAAACCCAATAGCACGATCACTATTAAACATGGGTAAATCAGCATATCAGACTTTTTGATAAAGGCAGATTTTCTGATCTGATCGGCTTTGCTGCACTGGTCATTGTAAAACTTCTGAAATTCCGCTTAAACAGAAAATACAGTGCAGGCAGAATACTGGAAGTTCAAGCTGAGATAAAAAATAAGAGCTATAACACAACAACCATATGTCTTTATAGAAAGCCCAGAAACTCAGTAATTATGCGAGGTTCTGGGCTATTTTAAACATATATTCTGAAAAGTCAGGTTATGATTTATATTTACTGTCAATCAGTTTCGGAGCTGTTATTAACGGGATATTTCACAAATTCGCACTATATTCCCAGGTACGAATGAAGTATAATGAAGTCAAGAACAAACATGAAGTTGGAGGAGGAACGGATTATGAAAAATCAAAAACTACTTTTATTGGGAATTGCAACTATTTTGTTTGGAATTTGTTCTATTCTGTTATCAGGTTTAGGAGGAATACCTACATACAATAATGCTATTTTTGAATTGTCAGGCGTTATTTGCCCGATTGCAGGTATTGTACTTGCCGTGGTCGGTTTTTTTATGGAGGACAAAAGGGACAGATAACTTCCAGCTGCTTGAGAAACGAAAATTTACAAAGGAGAATTTAATATGATCAGACCAATTATGAAAGATGTGTTTTTCTTATCTCAAAAATCAGAACCAGCCACCATAGCTGACAAGCAGGTTGGACAGGATCTTCTGGATACTCTGGCGGCACATACGCATGAATGTGTAGGCATGGCCGCAAACATGATCGGAATCAGAAAGAATATTATTGTTGTAAATATGGGTTTTGTAAATCTTGTAATGTTCAATCCAAAGATTACAAAAAAGTCCGGAAAATACGAAACAGAAGAAGGCTGCCTTTCTCTGATCGGTGTTCGTCCCTGTACAAGATACAAAGAAATCACAGTTGAATATGAGGATATGAACTTCAAAAAGCAAAAAATAACACTAAAGGACTGGCCTGCACAGATCTGTCAACATGAAATAGATCATCTGGCAGGTATTATTATCTAAGGGTTTAGTTTTGCTGCGCTCGATCAAGGTGAAAACACCTGCATTTACCGTCTTCCAGACACACGGTAAACGCATGCTTTTCCAGTGTCTGTTAAACCTGTAAAATATCACAAAACTGCGGCGGCTCCATTACAGTACGATCCTGTGAAAGGGACCATAGAGAACGCCGGTACTTAACGATCGGGCTGTCTGAAAGACAGTTCGAGAGTTTAGTTCCGCTGCGTTCGATCCGAGCGAGAGCGCGTCCCCGAACAGGATTGTACTGTAATGGAGCCTTCACAAATTTTTATAACAACAGAATAAACCCCTATTAAAAGCTTGCGTTTACCGTGTTTCCAGACACTGCAGCAGTTGTACCATAACCATTTCGATGATATACTATTCCTGATACTATTTCTGATATCTTTCATATTTTCTTAAAGGAGAATGTCAATGAAAAAACACAAAAAATGGAAACAGCTTTTCCAGCTCACCATCGCATCTCTGGTGCTTCTTGCAGGTGTCTGCTGGACAACCGACTCTGCAGCTTACGCATATCCTGTAGATCCCTCGGAGACATTTTCAGAAGCTGTAACAGATGAAACAACTGAAACACATGAACATACCATTGTTACAGATAAAGCAATCGCACCTACCTGCACCAAAGAGGGGCTCACAGAAGGTTCTCACTGCAGCGTCTGCGGCGAGGTTCTGAAAGCACAGGAAACGATTCCGATGCTTGAACATGATTATGTTAAGAAAGTAGTAAAAGCTACTACAAAGAAGAATGGTTCCGTTTACTATGAATGCAGTGCCTGCAAAAATGTAAAAGACAAAAAAACAATTTATTACCCTGAAAAGATCACCTTATCCAAAACAAGCTATACCTACAATGGAGAGGTTAAAAAGCCCGGCGTAAAAGTAGTTGGAAGTGATGGAAAAACGATTTCCAAATCCTATTATACCGTAAGCTATGATTCAGGACGTAAAAATGCCGGTTCCTATAATGTTACCGTAAAATTTAAAACCTATTATACAGGCAGTGTTTCCAGAACCTTTAAGATCAATAAAGCAAGCCAGAAAATCACTGCATCTGATTTAACCGTTACCGTCGGCTCATCCAAATCAATCGGAGCGAAGAGAACTGCTGGAAATGGTAAATTATCCTACAGCTCCAGCAGCAAAAAGATAGCCACTGTATCCACCAAAGGCAAGGTAACCGGCAAAAAAGCCGGAAAAACAAGCATCAAAATCACAGCTGCCGAGACGGCCAATTACAAAAAAGCTGTCAAAAAAATCACCGTAACTGTAAAACCGAAAGGCACCTCCTTAACCTCTGTAAGCTCAAAAAAGAACGGACAGTTAACGGTTAAGTGGAAAAAAGGCTCCTCTATTTCCGGCTATCAGCTGCGTTATTCCAAAAACAGCAGCATGAAAAATGCCAAAATCGTTACGATTTCCAAATCAGCGACCTCAAAAACTCTGAGCGGGCTTACAAAAGGCGCAAAATATTACGTTCAGATCAGAACCTATACCACCTCGTCTGACACGAAGTATTACAGTAGCTGGAGCAGCAAAAAATCAGCGGTAATCGCCAATACCTCAAAACCGCCTCACAGCGGAAAGGTTATGGCTACCAAAACTGGCTCCTGCTATCATACGCATCCCTGCGGCAACGGAAATTATTACTACACCACATGGGATGAAGTAGAACGAAGAGGACTGCGCCCCTGCAAAAAATGCTATTAAAAAAACATACGGATACAGTAGTTCTAAAAAAACTATTTACAAATCCGGTTAAATGAGCTATATTATTTGCATGATTTTTATGCAGCCACCATGCATGAAATGAATTTTTTGGGGGGGCAGCAGCTTATAATTTCATATTGAAAAGACAATGGCGTCGAAGTTTCATAATATTTATTATGGATATTTCGGCGCCTTTTTTCATATTTTTCAGAACAGGGAGGAAAAGAGGTCAACTATGAAAAAAGAAGGGTTATATCGACAGCAATTCGAACATGATAACTGTGGTATTGGCGCCATTGTAAACAGTAAAGGAATCAAAAGCCATAAAACCGTAGAAAACGCATTAAAAATCGTAGAAAATCTGGAACACAGAGCAGGAAAAGATGCCGAAGGCAAAACTGGCGACGGTGTTGGTATCCTTCTTCAGATTTCACACAGATTTTTCACCAAAGCCTGCAAAAAAGAAGGTATTCCCATCGGCGCAGAGCGGGAATACGGAATTGCCATGCTGTTTCTTCCTCAGGATGAATTAAAACGCAATCAGGCAAAAAAAATGTTTGAAATCATCGTGGAAAAAGAGGGAATGGAGTTTCTCGGATATCGTACAGTTCCCGTCTGCCCCGATGTTCTCGGACACAAGGCGCTCGAAAAAATGCCCAATATCGTTCAGGCATTTATCAAAAAGCCTGAAACAGTGGAAAAAGGACTTCCTTTTGACAGAAAACTCTACATTGCACGCCGCGTATTTGAACAGAGCAACGACAACACCTACGTTGTCTCCATGTCAAGCCGCACAATCGTATATAAAGGCATGTTTCTGGTAGGACAGCTGCGCACATTCTTTTCCGATCTGCAGGATGCGGATTATGAATCTGCGATTGCCATGGTACATTCCCGTTTCAGCACCAACACAAATCCCAGCTGGGAACGCGCTCATCCAAACCGTTTTATCGTACATAACGGTGAAATCAATACCATCCGCGGCAACGCCGATAAGATGCTTGCAAGGGAAGAAAATATGGTTTCCGATTCGTTAAAGGATCAGCTCCACAAGGTTCTGCCGGTTGTAAATACCAGCGGTTCCGATTCCGCAATGCTTGACAACACGCTGGAATTTCTGGTTATGAACGGTATGGAGCTTCCCCTCGCCGTTATGATCTGCATTCCCGAGCCCTGGTCAAATAACAAAACTCTTACACAGGAAAAAAGAGATTTTTACCAGTATTATGCAACCATGATGGAGCCCTGGGACGGACCTGCCTCCATCCTTTTCTCAGACGGCGATGTGATGGGAGCCGTTCTCGACCGAAACGGCCTGCGTCCTTCCCGCTACTATATCACCAGAAACGGCGATGTCATCCTTTCCTCAGAGGTTGGCGTTATGCCGGTTCCGGAGGAAGATATCGTACTGAAGGAACGCCTTCATCCCGGTAAAATCCTGCTGGTCGATACCGTAAAAGGCAGGATTCTCGACGATAACGAATTAAAGGAAAGCTATGCTTTAAGACAGCCCTACGGGGAATGGCTGGACAGCAATCTGCTGGAACTGAAAAGCCTGAAGATTCCCAATATCCGTGTCGATGAATGCGAAGGTCAGGAGCTTCTGAAAATGCAGCAGGCTTTCGGTTACACCTACGAAGATTACCGCCAGTCTATCTGCAGCATGGCGTTAAATGGAGCCGAAGGAATCTCCGCTATGGGAGCCGATATTCCCCTCGCCGCACTCTCCGAAAAGCATCCGCCGCTGTTTCATTACTTCAAACAGCTTTTTGCACAGGTTACCAACCCTCCCATCGACGCAATCCGTGAGGAAATCGTCACCAGCACTGCTATTTACATCGGAAAAGACGGAAATCTTCTTCATGAACAGCCGGAAAACTGTCAGGTATTAAAGGTCAATAACCCGATTCTGACCAATACCGACATGCTCAAAATCAAACATATGCAGGTAAAAGGCTTCAAAGTGGAAGTTGTTCCCATCACCTATTATAAGAGTACACGGCTTGACCGCGCAATCGACCGCCTTTTCGTAGAGGTAGACAAAGCATATAAGGACGGTGCCAACATCCTGGTACTCTCCGACCGCGGTATCGATGAAAACCATATGCCTATTCCGTCACTGCTTGCGGTATCAGCAGTTCATCAGTACCTTGTAAAAACAAAGAAAAGAACCTCTCTCGCCATTATTCTGGAATCCGGCGAACCCAGAGAAGTTCATCATTTTGCTGCCCTGTTAGGCTACGGCGCATGCGCAGTCAACCCGTACCTTGCACTTGACAGCATTAAAGAACTGATTCAGACCAACCTTCTTGACAAGGATTATTACGCTGCCGTTAATGATTACAACTCCGCTATCCTTCACGGTATCGTAAAAATTGCTTCCAAAATGGGTATTTCCACCATCCAGTCTTACCAGGGCTCCAAGATTTTTGAAGCCATCGGTATTTCCCAGGATGTAATCGATAAATATTTTACAGGAACTGTAAGCCGTGTCGGCGGAATTACCTTAAAGGACATTGAAAATGATGTAGATATGCGCCATTCCAGAGCCTTTGACCCGCTCGGACTCCCCGCAAATCTGCAGCTGGAAAGCCTTGGTATGCATAAATCCAGAAGTGAAGGGGAAATCCATCGCTACAATCCGCAGACAATCCACGCCCTGCAGCAATCCACTCAGAGAGGCGATTACCGTCTGTTTAAAGAATATACGAAAATGGCAGATGAAGAACAGCACGGCTATTTAAGAAGCCTTATGGACTTTAATTATGCAGCAGCTCCGATTCCGATCGAGGAAGTCGAGAGTGTTGAAGATATTGTAAAACACTTTAAAACAGGCGCCATGTCATACGGCTCTATTTCGCAGGAGGCGCATGAAACTCTGGCAATCGCCATGAACCTGCTTCACGGTAAATCCAATACCGGTGAAGGCGGCGAAAGCGATGAACGTCTTGACAGCGCGGGAAATTCCGTTGACAGATGTTCTGCGATCAAGCAGGTTGCTTCCGGCCGTTTCGGTGTTACCAGCCGCTACCTTGTAAGCGCAAAGGAAATCCAGATCAAGATGGCTCAGGGCGCAAAGCCCGGCGAGGGCGGTCATCTTCCGGCCAAAAAGGTTTACCCCTGGATTGCCAAAACGAGACATTCCACACCCGGCGTAAGCCTGATCTCACCGCCGCCTCATCACGATATCTACTCGATTGAAGACCTGGCTGAGCTGATCTACGACCTGAAAAATGCGAATAAATATGCAAGAATTTCCGTAAAGCTTGTTTCAGAAGCAGGCGTCGGCACAGTCGCTGCCGGTGTTGCCAAAGCAGGCGCACAGGTAATTCTGATCTCCGGCTATGACGGCGGTACCGGAGCAGCACCGCAGAGCTCGATTCACAATGCCGGTCTTCCCTGGGAACTGGGACTTGCGGAAACCCATCAGACACTGCTGAAAAACGGCCTCCGCAACCGCGTTATGATCGAAGCTGACGGAAAGCTGATGACCGGACGCGACGTTGCCGTCGCAGCCCTTCTCGGAGCAGAAGAATTTGGATTTGCAACGGCTCCGCTTGTAACCCTCGGCTGCGTCATGATGAGAGTCTGCAACCTCGACACCTGCCCCGCAGGTATCGCAACACAAAACCCGGAACTTAGAAAACGGTTCCGCGGAAAACCTGAATATGTAGTAAACTTTATGCGTTTTATCGCAGAAGAGCTCCGCGAATATATGGCAAAGCTCGGCGTTCGTACACTCGATGAAATGACAGGCAGAACCGACCTTCTCAAAGTAAAAGAGGATACCGAAAATCCTGCAGCTTCCAGAATCGATTTAAGTGCGATCCTGAACAACCCTTATTCCGAAAAAGGACAGAAAGTCACCTTTGATTCCAGCCAGATGTATGATTTTAAACTGGAAAATACAAAGGATGAGCGGATTTTACTGAAAAAACTGCAGAACGCGGTGAAAAAAGGAGAAACTGCTTCTTTAAACGTCACCGTCACCAACACCGACCGTGCATTTGGTACCATTCTGGGATCTGAAATTACAAGACAGCACAAAAACGGACTCCCCGACGGCACCATCACCATCCATTGCAATGGCGCAGGCGGCCAGAGCTTCGGCGCATTTATTCCCAAAGGTCTGAGCCTGACCCTGTGCGGCGACTGCAACGACTATATGGGCAAAGGTCTGTCAGGCGGTCAGATCGTAGTTTACCCTCCGAAAAAGAGAAACTATAAGGCCGATGAAAATATTATTACCGGTAACGTAGCTCTTTACGGTGCAACAAGCGGCACTGCCTACATAAACGGTGTTGCCGGAGAGCGTTTTGCAGTGCGAAATTCCGGCGCTTACGCGGTTGTTGAAGGCGTTGGCGAGCATGGCTGCGAATATATGACCGGCGGCCGTGTTGTAGTCCTTGGAAAAACCGGCAAAAACTTTGCTGCCGGCATGAGCGGCGGCGTTGCCTATGTTCTTGATGAGAAAAATGAATTATATAAAAACCTGAACAAAGCCATGATTTCTATTGAAAAAGTGGTCTTAAAATCTGATATTCAGGAACTTCGCAAAATGATTTCAGACCATACAGCTGCCACCGGCTCCGAAAAAGGTCAGGAGATTCTGGAGCATTTTCAGGAATACCTGCCAAAATTCAAAAAAATCATTCCGGATGACTACAAAAAGATGATTTCTATCGCAGCTAAGCTGGAAGAGATGGGCATGTCACCTGAAGAGGCACAGCTGGAAGCATTTAATGAGAACTTTCAGAAGGGAGCAGAATAAAAATGGGAAAAGCAACTGGATTTTTAGAATATGAGCGCAAATGCGCAAAAGCGGAAACACCACTGGAAAGAATCAAACATTTTAATGAATTTCATACTCCGCTTTCAAAGGAAGAACAAAGAAAGCAGGGGGCACGATGCATGGAATGCGGGATTCCCTTCTGTCAGGCAGGTACTGTCCTCGCCGGAATGACCTCCGGCTGCCCGCTTCACAACCTGGTTCCCGAGATCAACGATCTGGTCTACCACGGAAACTGGGAACAGGCCTTTAAGCGCCTGACCAAAACACACTGCTTCCCCGAATTTACCTGCAGAGTCTGCCCTGCTCTCTGTGAAGCCGCCTGCACCTGCGGGCTGGATTCACAGCCGGTTTCCACGAAGGAAAATGAATTTGCGGTAATTGAAACAGCTTACGCAAACGGCTGGGTCAAACCGCAGCCTCCCACTGTACGAACCGGCAAAAAAGTAGCGGTGATCGGAAGCGGCCCCTCCGGACTTGCTGCCGCACAGCAGCTAAACAAACGCGGCCACCTTGTAACCGTATTTGAACGAAATGACCGCATTGGAGGACTTCTCCGCTACGGAATTCCCAATATGAAGCTGGAAAAATCCATCATCGACAGACGCCTGAAGATCATGGAAGCAGAAGGAATTATTTTCAAAACAGGAATTGATGTCGGAAAGGATATCACCGCAAAAGAACTGAAAAAAGAATTTGACCGCATCATCCTCTGCTGCGGCGCCTCCAATCCCAGGGATATCAAAGTGACCGGTCGTGACGCCGGAAATATCTTCTTCGCAGTAGATTACCTTTCCTCCGTCACAAAAAGCCTGCTGGATTCCGGCCTTACCGATAAAAATTTTGTATCAGCCAAAGGCAAAGATGTTCTGGTAATCGGCGGCGGCGACACCGGAAATGACTGTGTCGGCACAGCAATCCGCCTCGGCGCAAAATCCGTAACACAGCTTGAAATGATGCCCAAAGCCCCTGACACAAGAGCCGCAGGAAATCCCTGGCCTGAATGGCCCCGCGTCTGCAAGACAGACTACGGCCAGGAAGAAGCGATTGCCGTTTTCGGTCATGATCCTCGTATCTATCAGACCACTGTAACGGAATTTATCAAAGATGAAAAAGGAAATGTCCAGAAAGCCAAACTTGTAAAACTGGAAGCAAAAAAGGATGAAAAAACCGGCCGTATCAATATGGTTCCCGTAAAAGGAAGCGAACAGGTCATCGACACCCAGCTCGTACTGATCGCCGCCGGTTTCCTCGGAAGCCAGAAATATGTCACTGATGCGTTCAAAGTATCTGTTACCGAAAGAACCAACGTAGCCACCGAAACAGATGCTTACGAAACCTCTGTACCCGGCGTATTTACAGCCGGTGATATGCACAGAGGCCAGTCCCTCGTGGTATGGGCAATCCGTGAAGGAAGAAAAGCAGCAGAAGCAGTCGACCAGTCGCTGATGGGATATTCCAATTTATAAAAAACATTAGAAATATATTTTATTGTTTTTTTTGAGTACATTTGCTATAATCTGACCGGGTGTTGCCTAAACGGTAGGCGGTTAGTCCTTCTTACTATCAGAGGGACTTTTGTATAAAAACAGCCCTCTGACTTCTTGGAAATCCTGCAAACGGAAATCTCGGAAAGGAGGGCGATATTATGAGTGATTTTGAACTTTTATCAATTATGCTGATGTTTGTCAGTATTTTGACGTCTGTTTTAATTGCATACATAAATAATACAAAAAAATAACCGCCCTCGTCCTGCAAAACTGAGCGGTTATTTTTTTAATAACTAATTCAAGGACTAACCGTCTATCGGTAGCACCTTTTTGTACTTTTATTATAGCACAGTTTCAAGGTTTTGCAATGTTCTTTTTAAATATCTATTGTTTCCAACATTATTTCTATGCTATTAACAATCGCTTCCATGTGTTTGAATTGCTGTAAACACTCCTCAGAATCAACAGTATCATTGATAAATTTCTTCTTTATAAAAAACATTAAGAATTCATTAAATACGCCCATTTTGTTGACCTTCCTGCAAGATTACTTTATACTGTCCCTGTTGTATGGAAAAAAGTCTCTGTTTTACATAGCTTTTTCCGTCTCAACAGAGGTTTGTTAAAGATT
>JAUNPP010000006.1:20970-23819 GCA_030536685.1 Lachnospiraceae bacterium | reverse complement strand
TAGAAGTTAAAGGATTTAAAATTGAAAGAAACTCTTAAAAAATTCATATTTCCAATACACTGGCTTCTGCCGCTTGTATTTACACTTTCCGTAAATACCATAGCTTATTCCGGAAGCCGTTTGTTTATGGATGATAAGTACCACTACAATATTTCCAGCCCGATTGATGATCTGGTTCCGTTTATGCCGCAGTTTATTATTGTTTATTTCGGCTGCTTTATTTTCTGGGCTGTGAATTACTGTATGATTGCCAGACTGGACAAAGAACACGTTTATCGTTTCTTTACGGCAGATTTTTACGCAAGACTTGCCTGCCTGATTATTTTTGTCCTGTTTCCGACTACCAACACACGGCCGGAGCTGGTGGGCAATGATTTCTTTACCTGGTGTATGCGTTTTCTGTATCAGGTGGATGCACCTACCAATCTTTTTCCGTCCATCCACTGCATGACCAGCTGGTTCTGCTATATCGGAATCAGAAACAAAAAAGGCATCCCCTTGTGGTATCAGCGATTTTCCGGTATCATGGCGATTGCTGTATTTATTTCAACACTGGCGCTTCGTCAGCATGTGCTGATTGATGTCATTGCCGGAGTTGTCCTTGCACAGCTTACATACTATATCAGTCAGCGCACAGAAGGTTATAAACGTTACAGAGAAATCTGTGAAAATCTGGGCGACAGGATTATGGCCCGGATAGAGGGAAGGTATCATGACAAGCAAGAAACGAATGTTATTTAATATCATCTTTCTGATTCTGGTTTTAGGTCTGACACTTTACGGAGTATTTCACGGGAGAGACATTCACGAAATCCTGCGGATTTTGAAAACAGTAAACCCTGTTTTTCTGATTCCGGGCGTTTTCTGTGTTCTCTTTTTCATCTGGGGAGAATCCATCATCATTTATTATATGCTGAGGACGCTGGGAATCCGGGTTAAAAAATGGTCGTGTTTTCTGTTTTCTTCCATCGGTTTCTTTTTCAGCTGCATTACGCCGTCTGCTTCAGGCGGTCAGCCTGCTCAGATTTTTTATATGAACAAAGAAAAAATCCCCGTTCCGGTATCGACTCTGATCCTGATGATCGTTACCATCATCTACAAACTGGTTCTGGTTGTAATCGGTGTATTTTTACTGCTTTTCGGTCAGGATTTTATTCAGACGTATCTCTATGATATCCGTCATATATTTTATTTGGGAATTGCACTGAACGTCTTTTGCGTAACTTCAATGACCATACTGGTCTTTCACAACTCCCTTGCCCGAAATATTCTGGTTACAGGGCTTAGCATACTGGAAAAGCTTCATCTGGTCCGACACAAAGAATCACGGCTGAACAAGTTAAATTCTTCAATGGATCAGTATAACAATACAGCTGAATATCTGAGAACTCACGCCCTTGTGATGTTCAATGTTTTTATCATAACCATGCTGCAGCGAACCGCTTTGTTTCTGACAACCTGGTTTGTCTATCTGGCCTTCGGGCTGGAAGGAGCATCGCTGCCTGTAGTAGTTACGCTTCAGGCGGTTATTTCCGTATCTGTAGATATGCTTCCCCTTCCCGGCGGAATGGGTATCAGCGAAAAACTGTTTTTGATGATCTTCATCCCCATTTTCGGCACAAAGCTGCTGATTCCGGGTATGATTTTAAGCCGTGGACTGGGATATTATACGGAACTGATTCTAAGCGCCGTTCTGACAATAGCTGCACATTTTACACTTGGAAGGAAAAAAGCAATCAATGTAATATTCAGGAGCAAACATGAAAAAGGAGAGGAAAATAATGTTAGGATTTTATGATTATACGGTAGTGCTGACTTACATCAGTTTATTGATTTCCATGGGTGGAATGATGTTTTCCATAAACGGACATTTTAAACTGGCTGTAGCCTGTCTGGCGCTTTCCGGTCTTTGCGATATGTTTGACGGCAAAATCGCACGTTCCAAGAAAAACCGCACAGAAGCAGAAAAACGCTTCGGCATTCAGATTGATTCCCTGTGTGATGTTATCTGTTTCGGTGTTGCACCGGCCCTTTTGTGCTATCAGATGGGAATGCGCGGATTCACAGGAATTGCTATTTTAATGTTCTATGTACTCGCCGGCCTGATCCGCCTTGCTTATTTTAATGTAACAGAAGAGGAACGTCAGGAAGAAACAGATGAAAACCGCAAATACTATCAGGGACTTCCCATCACCTCCATGGCAATCGCCTTGCCTATCGTGATGATGCTCTCCCCGATTCTGAAAAGAGAATTTCTTCTTGCCCTTCATGTCGTAATGCTCGCAGTCGGAATTTTGTTTATCACAAACTTTAAGCTGCACAAGCCTAAAAACGTCACTCTGGCAATCATGGTAACAATCGTAGCAGTTGCCGTTCTGAAGGTGCTGCGTATCGGTTTGTAATTTTCAGGTACTTATACCGATTCAGACGCTTATACTGCTTCAGGTACTTACAGCAATTCAGATACTTATGCAGTTTCAAAAGTTTAAACTTTTAAGGAAAAGAGATTCTATTTAATATGAAATATATTGACAGAAATGGATTAAAAAGAGAAGAAATGTCATGCCAGGATAAGCTCCTGGCATTTCTGTATGGTCATGCGGTGACGCGCGCGATGATCCGTCCGCTTGTTTCCCCCGCAGTTTCAAAGTTCTGTGGCTTTCTGCTGAACACACGGCTTTCCGCCCTGTTGATCACACCCTTTGTAAAAAGCAGCAAAATTGACATGTCACAGTATGAACAGCGCAGATTCCGCTCCTATAACGATTTTTTCACCCGGCGGCTGCTTCCCGGCAAACGCCCTATAGCAGGAATCGGAGAGACGAACAAGACAGAGAACAAGATAGAAT
>JAUNPP010000006.1:0-20960 GCA_030536685.1 Lachnospiraceae bacterium | reverse complement strand
AACTGAATACAAAATAGAAAATGTAGACGGAAACCGGACAGAATTTCCAAAAGAAGACGGGAAAAAGGACAGGGCAAAAAACAGGGAAAAGGACAGAGAAAAAGACAGAGAAATCCTTATCAGTCCCTGCGATGCAAAAGCAAGCGTCTATCCCATCGACCACGGCCGCCGTTTCCGTATCAAACACACAGAATATACGCTGGAGCAGCTTTTAAAAAGCAAAAAGCTCGCCTCGCGCTACGAAGGCGGAACCGCAGTGATCTTACGCCTTACCGTAGATGACTACCACCGCTACTGCTACGCGGCCGATGGTCTGAAATCAGAACAAACCTTTATCAAAGGCGTTCTCCATACCGTCAATCCCGCTGCAAATGATGTCTATCCTATCTACAAGATGAATTCCAGAGAATACTGCCTTTTAAAAACCAGACATTTCGGAACCATCCTTACGATGGAGGTCGGCGCGCTGATCGTTGGTAAGATTCAAAATGAGCACGGCCGCTGTCAGGTAAAAAAAGGACAGGAAAAGGGGCATTTTGAATTTGGCGGTTCCACCATTATCCTTCTCCTGCAGAAAGATCGGGTGGAAATTGACCATGACCTGATTCTTAATACGGAAAGCGGATATGAAACTATTGTCAAAATGGGAGAAAGGATTGGAAAAAGCTGCTGATAGCTCAGTTCGCTTCTTCCTCATCCATATTTCTGATTTTTCCAGCTGTTGTTCCTTTGAATTTCTTAAATGCCCGATTCAAAGTCTGAACTCCGCTGCATCCCACCATCTCGGCGACCTCTCTGATACTTAGCCGCTTATTTTTCAGCAATTCTTCAGCAGCTTCAACTCTTACCCACTGAAGATAATCCGAAAATCCGATTCCCATCAGTTTTTTAAAGCTGCGTGATAAATAGGACGGATTCAGTTGAAAATATTCTGCCGCAGAGGTTACGCTGAGATTGGGATCATCATAATTTTCCTTCAGATACTCAACAATTTCCGTCATTCGGCTGTAAGAGGACTGTCGTTTTTGATTTTCTGTATAATTATTAATACAGTTAAAAATCTCCTCCGAGCGCTTTTTCAGTTCCGGTATCGACTTACAATTCAAAATCGTATTCCATGGATCGAGCCGCTCAAAAAAATCTCCGTCTACCGTCAGACGTATCTTCCCAAGCGCATTGATCATCGAGTTGATCAGTCCCAGCATACGACAGTTAATCAGCTTTAACGGCATATCACTGTTGATATATTCGCTGTCCAGAATCTCGTAAAATACCGTAGCCGCATTTGTATAATCCGCTGTATTAATACAGTTCATAAACTGCATTTCCTTTTTAAACCAGAAATAATCATCCGTATCCACAGTGTGAAGCGTCGGCACCTCCCGATAAACCATAATGCCGCTGTCCTCCTTTATGATTTCCGCATACTGGAATAATTCCATTGCCTCCGAAAATGATTTTTCGATTCCGGCAATTCCCACACTGACACTTCCGGCGGTCACACGAACCATCTGCTCATTTTTATCCTGTACGATCTGCTGAATCAGCGTTGCGATTCGTTTCAGCTCCGTCACAGAATCTCTGGAATTGAGTTTTTCCTCCGACTGTGATACCAGAAGACAGGCCATCAGCCCATCCACCTCTGTCAGATAGCCATCAAAAACAGCCAAAAGCATATTCTGGATCAAAAAACGAACCGTATCATAAACCGCATCTGCCATTTCATCAGATAAAATCGTTTCATTACTCTCAGAAAGCCCGAAAACTACCACCTGAAGACCATCCGCATGAAGATTGACCCCCAGTGCCTCTCCTGACTCATAAGCCGCAGGAATATCCTTTACCCTTCCTTTCATCAGCCTCATAATGTAATTATTTAGCAGCAGCTTTTTCTGATTATCCAGCTGAAGCCGGTACATTTTATTATTTTTCACAACACCGCTGGCAGAATCCACAATCAAAGCAAGACTATGATTTTTAGAATACGGATAACTGACCTTATCATCCTGTTTTGAAACAGAAAACAAATCCATCAGCTCATTCACGACGGTACGATACTCCTGAATTGCATAAAAATACCAGACAATCGCCATACACATGATCATAACCGTACATTTAAACATGTTATTGATAAAATGCAGCCATGCATCCTCCATTCCGGCATTTTCTACATAAAAAATTTCATATGCCTGAAGAAGAGCCAGATACAGCAGAAGCGACAGAGAAACAATGATTACAATTGCCCCATTTGTATGTGCACTCCCTTTTTTGTCTGCACTGCCAAATGTTCTTTTTCTTACCTTTTTCATGTAATTCCCCCTGTAAGCACCTCTCTGTATTTTTAATAAGATTTATCAAAACCATTGAATCTTTTTAACCCTGCTTAATCTTATTAAAGCTTATCAAGCCCGCTGAGTCTTATTAAAGCTTATCAAAAAAACTATTATTGTAGTATGCACATAGAACAACCAGCACCACTACAGCCGCTATACTTATAAAAGAATATAAAATCTCAATAAAAGCCGCCATATTCACCTTCTCCTTATGTTTTTATCCTGGAAGGAGATTGGACTCCCACCAACACAAATTTCTTATAACTCACCGCTTATAGAAGTGGTAGTCTTATCGAAGTTCAAGATAAATCCGCTTTCTGTAAGCTGCTTGTATCCATATTCCGTAATTTGATATCTGGATAGCAGCTTTCCTTTTTCAAATTTACCCATCTCGTCGATATCATCCTCTATACTTACCAGAAATCCACTGGCGCAGGATTCAATCATGTAGGTGCGCAGTCTGTTCCGGTAACGACAGCGCTTTTTGACGGAAATGATGTCTTCACTGAACAGATTGGCTACCTCAAAATCCCAGATTGGCCCATTTGAAGCAATAAAAATCAAAATCCGCGCTTTCAGTGGAAGTTCTTCATAATTACCAGTCATCGGAGTTCTTTTAACACAAGGAGTTAAATCTACCTCACGAAATACGCCGGTTCTGCTGATTCCATACCAGTAAATCCAGAAAATTCCCGATATCATCAGCAGACAGGCAATGATATCCGTCCACGCCGGCATGAAAACCGCCAGAAGCATCCCCGTCAGAACCGTTACAAACCCGGAAGTATTGCTGATTACCAGCCCCTCCGTTACTCCCATCAACGTAAAGGAACGATACCAGGAAAAATAATTAAAGGTCAGGGCAAGTGCAATTACAGCCAGCATCAATACGGCACGCAAATCCTGAAACAACAGTCTCATATACAGCCAAACCTCGTTTTCAGGGATGACCAGAGTTATCAGTAAAAAAATGGCCACCCATATAACCGCTTCATACAAAAATCTTACCGCAACATTGCTGTCCGAGTCAACCATGTCCATTACCTTACTGGCTATAGCACCTTCAACTCCCCATCCGATACCAGTGATAATTCCAAGAGCCGCTCCAACCCAGGTATTACCGCCCCAGTCACCGCCTGCAATTGTCTGAAAATAAAAAAGTCCCCATCCAATCAAAATCATTCCCATTCCAACCCGAGTTTTGGATGAAACCTTCTCCCGAAGCCACTTTTTAGCAATCACCGCGCCAAGAATCGGATAAAACATCACGCCGAACACCGCAAACATAGTATTTAAAAGTCCTGCGGTAACATAAGTTGCCCACGCCGCCAGACCTCCAGCCAATGCCTCGATCAAAAAATACACGTTTATTTTCCGTGATGATAAAATTCCTTTTCGGATTTCTTTTATATCACCGGTAACGGCTGCCCAGATTACTGCAAACAAGGCAATAAACGAGGTCAGAACAATCGCCAGAACTGTTCCGGTCACATAAGGATTTCGTTTTGCGATTTCAATGTGCAGAAAACGTTCATCGGAAATCAGAATTTCCAGAAGCTGGTAACAGGCGCCCCATAAAATTGCACACCACAAAGCAAATTGAAACCCCCAGTTGTAGCATACTCTGTTCTGCCGCTCCTTTAATCCTCCAATCTTCATATGTCTCCTTTCAGGGATCGTCAGATACACCACACATCTATCCGATCCGAAAAAACAGGATTGAAAGATTTTCAATCCACCCTCTCTTTTCAATAAGAATATTTTACTTTTTACCCCTGATTTTTACAAGAATCAAAAACGAATACCATGTTTATTTTCTTACTATCACCCCAAAAAGACAGAAAACAGGCATCTGTTCACTTATTGTTTCTTGTTTTGTGCCTTTTAACACCCTATACTGCAGACAACTTGATACAAAAGTTTCTCGAACCTGATTTTCTAAAAACATGGTTCCAATTTTTTTTAAGAAAGGAGCATCAATCTATGAACATGAAAAAAGGTATCCTCTACGGAGTCCTGTCCGGGGTATCCTGGGCTGTCAATGCACTGCTGCTATATAACGTACTGAATCTCTATGCAGCGGCAAAAGGCGATACCGGTTCATTTAAAGGCTGGATGCTGATTCTGACCTGTGCGCTGGTAATCGCGCTGGTAGATTCCGCACTGGCATTTATTTCCGAACTGCTGATTCTCGCCAAAATGAAGAAACTCGGAGAATTCTGGAAAACATTGCTGAGCCGCGACTCCATCGCTGTTCTGCCTGCAGCTATCTGCTCAGGTGTATTCGGAGCCGTTCCTTATGTAATTGCAAGTAATTACAATTCTCCTCTGGCATTAACGCTTTCCACAGCATTTCCGGCTATCGGCGCTATCACCGCCGTTATCTGGTTTAAAGAAAAGCTTACCAAGATCAAATTTGCCGGTATTTTAGTGACCATCATCGGTGTCGGTGCTATGACAGGATTGGGAGAAACCGTTCCCTGGTTTGTATATCTGATTGCACTGATTCCCGCATTCGGATATGCATTTGAAGGTTTGTTTGGATACAATGCTATGCGCGGAGATATTCATCCGGAAGTTACCACCGTTATGCGCCGTGTTTACTTTATCCTGCTGTTTTCCATAATGATTCTGATCTGTTCGGCTATTACAGGAGATTTTGGTTATATTGGAGAACTTCTTTCCAGCTTTGAAGTCAACGCAGAAGTATTTCCGTTCCTCACCGGCCTCGTTGGAAATAAAGCAGCTATCTGGGTTATCTTCTTTATCGGCTCCGCCTGCTCTGCTATTTCCTATGCAGTTTGGTATTTCAGTATGATCTACGGCGGTGTTGGTACTGCACAGGCATTAAATATTACTTATTCCGCATTTCTGGTTGTTTTTATGGCAATTCCGCCTTTTAAGGTTATACCGGGAATCGGCACGATCATCGGCGTTCTTATCATTCTTGCCGGCGCCGTAATTGTTTCTTATGAAAGTATTCGCGCTGACCGCGAAAACGCAAATTAATAAAGAGAACTCTCAGGAAGTCACAATACACTGCAGGAAAATTTTACTCTGACATGAACGTTAACTGTCAGACCATCTTAAACACCATCAAAAAGTTAAACACCATCAGAAAGGCGGTATTATATGGAGAAGGAAAAATTTGTAACACTTCACACAGAACAGATGTTAAATTACCGTTCTGCTACCTCTGAAGAACTCGGAAATCTTCAGGTGAAGGCGCAGAAACAGTCAGAAGAAGCAAACAGCTTATATCAGCTTTCCAAAGAACAGTATTACTATTCCTTTATTGCTGAAATCGTTGAAAAACATTACGATATCGGAACGCTTTCCGAAGTATGGCAGATTTTCGGAGGCTACATCAATACAACCTTCGGTATTTATACCATAAAGGACGGCGAACGCCAGACCTGGCTCTTCCGTATGTACAAACGCGGAAAAAATCTGGATTCTCTGCTTTTTGAACACAGACTGCTTCTTCATGCAAGAAAAAATGGTTTCTCCTTCGGCGCAGCGCCAATCCTCAACCATGAAGGAAAAACCTACTGTCAGAAGGAAATCCTGCTTGCCGACGAAAAAGAAGAATTTTTGTTTGCCGTATTTAACTACGTGGACGGGGATGTGCTTTATGACTGGATTCCAAACTGGGCTGAGGAGGGATTAAATGATACTACCATCGCTTCCGCAGCACGCTGTATGGCTGAATTCCACAGCTCTACAAATGATTTCGATCCTCAGGGACTTCACGGAGACAACATCATGGACAGCGAAGACAGCCCCTGTAATGAATTAATCCACAAGTTCCCGAGAACGCTGCTGGAATACCGCAAGATATACGAAAAAGCCGGATTAAACAATGTTTTCACCGAATACTTTGACGCAGTATGGCCGATTTTCGATAAAATGTGTGCAAAATCCTATATTCCACCCGAAGATTACAGCCAGATGCAGATCAACCCCTGCCACTGTGATTTTCACGCAGGAAACTTCAAATATCTTCCTGACGGAACGATCTGCGGAAGCTTTGACTATGATATGGCAAAATTTGACTCCCGGCTCTTCGAAATCGGACTTGCCATGCATTACGTATTTGCATCATGGAAGCTTGCAACAAAGGGTGCGATCCGTCTCGACCGCGTAGAACGCTTTATCAGACTTTACGATGAAGAAATACAGAAAATCGGTAAAATTCCTCCGTTATCAGCGCTGGAAAAAAGCTACCTTTACGAAGTGCTGGTTCAGGGTACAGCATATGTTTACGGCTGGACAACCTCCGCTGTTATGTATGACCCCACTCTGAATCCTCACGAGTATCTCTACTACTCACAGCACTATGTAGCCTGCATGAACTGGCTTGAAGAACATGAAACAGAAATCAGGGAATTATCTGCAAAACTGTAAGAATAAGAATAAGAAATAGAATATGAAAACCGCCTCTATGCTTCCCTCGGTATAATACAAAAGGCTTAAAACAGTAATTCAATAATGATGAAAACAGTAATTCAACAATGATCAAAACAGGAATTTAACAATGATTGAAAGGAAGGTATCTTATGAATTTATCAGGACAGGTTCAGACATTGACACAGGACGAAATGCAGCGTGTTCACGATGGCGCATGTAAGCTTCTGGAAGAAAAAGGTATGGTTTTCCAGTCAGAGGAAGCAAGAGAAGCATTGAAAAAACATGGCTGTAAGGTGCAGGGCGAAGTTGTTTATATGCCCAAATCTTTGGTTGAAAAATGCTGGAAACAGTGTCCCAGCACTTTTAAATTAGAAGCTATGGACCCTAAATATAATGTAACTGTCGGCGAAGATATCCTGATTCACCCCGCGGGAGGCGAAGTATTCGTTCTCGACCATGACGGAACACGCCGTGCCCCGACTTTAAAAGACTGTGGTGAACTGCAGACTCTGTACCAGTATTGTGAAAACGTCAACATCGGCGGTTTCCAGCCTTTAAGTCCTCAGGATGTACCGGAAAGAATGAAGGGACTGTATCTTACGCTGAACGCAATGCAGAAATGCTCCAAACCGATCCTCAGCCCCATGGAACTGGAAACAATTGAGAAAAAGGAAGAGGTTCTGAACTTATTTAACGTTGCCTACGGCAAAGAAAACTATCTGGATGAACATTACATTACCTGGCATGCGGTATGTCCGAACTCCCCTTACCTGGTTTCTCAGTTTGTATGTGACGGCATCAAGGTTTACGCAGAACATAACCAGCCCATTATCATCGTTTCCGCTCCCATGACAGGTATTACCTCACCGATTTTCCTGATTTCCACGGTTATCCTGTCTATCGCAGAAATGCTTGCATGTCTGGTATACGCTCAGATCTGCTGCCCCGGCGTACCTGTTGTAATGTCAGCATCTCTTACCTACGGTAACCTCCGTTATGCTACATGGGAATGTGCAAGCCCCGATACCGCTCTGATGCTTGCAACCAGCATTCAGATGTTCAAGCATTTCTATCACCTTCCCGCTCGTTCTCAGACAGGTGTTACAAGCTCCAAGGTCTGTGATTACCAGGCAGGTATGGAAACCATGCAAAGCTTCCTCTTCTCCGCTCTGGCAGGCGTTAACCTGACAAGCCAGACAGTCAGCTCACTCGCCGGCCTGCTGACCTCCTCACTGGAAAAAACCATTCTGGATGACGAATTGATCAGCCGCGTCCGCTGGATGGTAAATGGAATGAAGCTGAACGAGGAACAATGGGATCTTACCGAACTGATGGAAGCAAAACCCGGACAGGATTTCCTGCTTGCCGACAACACAATCGATTACATGTACGATTACTGGCAGCCCACCGTTTCCGACTGGACAAGCATCGAAGCATGGGAAGAAAACGGCAGGAAGGATGTTGAAGAAGTCGCACATGAAAAGGTAGTTAAGATTCTCGCCGAAGCACCTGAAACTCTGCTGGATGCAGAACAGGAAAAAGCCATGAAGGATTATATCCGCTCAGTGGAGAATAAATAATCCATTTATCCTGAAAATAAAAAACAGCACAGTCCTTCGGTGGAGCAGTTCTATATGGCTGCTCCACCGAAGCTGTGCTATCGGCTCATTTCCGGTAATTCTCCGGTCTGCCGGTGTTCCTCTATTGTCTTTGTTAATTCCTTCAGATCCGAACAGGGCATATCACCCGGAATTGTATTTTTCATGGCGCTGGCTGCATTTCCGTACTCCAGAGCCTTTCTGCAGTCACCATACGCAAGATAACCGTAAAGAGCTCCTGCTATATAGGCATCTCCGCTTCCGATGCGGTCAACCACTTCGATATTTTCATAAGGCTCCTCCTCATAGAAGGTTTTGCTTCCCACATCGTAAATAACAGATGTAAATGAATGCTTTTTCGGACTGTGCACCGTGCGTTTTGTGGATGCAATCACAGAAATCGGATAATCCTTTGCAAAGCTCTGCATCATCTCTCTGGTACTTCCCTCCTTCTGAAAGGTTAAACGGGCTGTATCCGCGGAACAGAAAAAGATGTCTGTATAGGGGAGAATGCTTTCGATGCATTCTTTTGCTTCTGCTCCTGTCCAGAGATTTCCACGGAAATTAACATCGAAGGAAATCAACGCTCCTGCCTCTTTAAAGCGTTTTATCATTTCTATCGCAGTTTCCCGGCATTGTCCGCCCAGAGCCAGAGTAATTCCTGTCGTATGAAAGCATCTGGTGGAATGATACATTTCTTCAGGGAAATCCTTTATGGAAATTGACTGAATAGAACTGTGCATTCTGTCATATACAACCTGGGGTTTTCGCGGATGTGCGCCGCTTTCATAATAGTAAATCCCAAGTCTTGCATTTTTTTCACGATCCAGAGACAGGTAGTCATCTCCGACTCCGTAAAAATGCACCTGATTGCCGGCATAGGAACCAAGAAGATTATCCGGAAGTTTGGAAATCATCCCAGTTTTCAGTCCCAGCATGGAAACGCCGGAGACAACGTTCAGCTCCGCGCCGCCAATATGCTTATCAAAAACGTCACTGCGGGAAAGGCGTTCATTCCCGGGCGGCGAAAGTCTCAACAGGATTTCTCCCAGAGACAGCAGATCAAATTTATTGTGCTTCATAAATTGCTCTTCTTTCTACTGATTTCAAAAAAATATTTACTTTTTCACCAGATGGACGGCGAATCCTCCGATTTCCTGCTCCAGATAAACAGCCTTCAGATTTTCACCTTCGTAAACTGCTGTTTCCGGTAAAAATGCAATTCCCTGAGACTCCAGATAGCTGACGGCGCGTGAAACACTGTTTGTGCCAACAGCAATATGTCCGTTTTTTCCGCGTCCGGGCTTTTTCATGGCTTCAAGCATGGAACCTGCAAATATCGAACCTGCACCTTCCTTCGTTTCAAGTTCAAAAAGTGCAGAAAACTGTTTTGCGGTTTCAAAAGCATCTTTTTCACCTTCGCAGTTTATACCGACGTGCATAAGTCTGAAATCAAGCATCTTCATAACAGCTTCTCTTGTAAGAGCCTCTATTTTATCAAATGCCCCCTCTTTTACCAGTGCGCTGCTGACCATCCAGCTGCCGCCGCAGGCCAGAATCTTTGAAAATGCAAGGTAATCATTGATATTTTTGGTGTTGATTCCACCTGTGGGCATAAACATCATTTTATGGTACGGAGCAGCCATGGACTGAATCATCTTCAGACCTCCTGCTGCCTCAGCAGGGAAAAATTTGACTGCTTCCAATCCAAATTGAATGGCCTGCTCCACATCGCTGGGATTTGTAGTTCCGGGTATGATCAAAATATCTTTTGACACACAATAGCGGACAATTTCCGGATTCAGTCCGGGGCTTACAATAAAGCTTGCACCTGCCGCTACAGCGCGGTCAACCTGCTCTGTGGTAAGCACGGTTCCCGCCCCTATCAGCATATCCGGAAAATTCTCTGCCATGATCCGAATACTTTCCTCCGCCACTTCAGTGCGGAAGGTTACCTCCGCACAGGGGAGGCCGCCCGCGCAGAGGGCCTTTGCCAGAGGTTTCGCATCCTCCGCGCGGTCGAGAACAACAACAGGTACAATTCCTGTTTTCTGTATTTTATTTAAAATTTCATTCATAGAAGTTCCTTCTTCTCTAATCAAACTATGAACCGAATCATAGGTTAATCGATGTTGCAAATCAATCAGGCTAATTGGGCTGCTTGCCGATGTAAGCCAGAATGCCGCCGTCTACATATAAAATATGTCCGTTTACAGCATTGGAAGCTTCAGAAGCAAGGAATACAGCGGGGCCTGTCAGCTCCTCCGGTTTCAGCCATCTTGCAGCGGGGGTTCTGCCTACAATAAACTGGTCAAACGGATGTCTGCTTCCATCCTCCTGCAACTCACGCAGCGGCGCTGTCTGGGGAGTTTCAATATAACCGGGTCCGATGCCGTTGCACTGAATATTATATTCACCATATTCCGAGCAGATATTTCTGGTAAGCATCTTCAAACCGCCCTTTGCAGAAGCATAGGCAGATACGGTTTCACGTCCCAGTTCGCTCATCATGGAACAGATATTGATGATTTTGCCGTGTCCCTTTTTGATCATACCGGGAATAACTGCTTTCGATACGATAAAAGGCGCATTCAGATCCACATCGATAACCTGTCTGAATTCCGCTGCAGTCATATCACACATGGGAATTCGTTTAATAATACCCGCATTATTGACCAGAATATCAATCACGCCAACCTCTTTTTCAATCTGAGCAGTCATTGCATTTACCTGCTCCTCATTTGTCACATCACATACATAGCCATGTGCCTCAATACCAGCTTCTTTATAAGCCGCAACGCCCTTGTCCACCAGTTCCTGTTTGATATCATTAAAGCAAATGGTCGCTCCCGCCTGTGCAAAAGCCGATGCGATGGCAAATCCGATACCATAGGAAGCGCCCGTTACCAGCGCCACTTTTCCATTTAAAGAAAAATCAAGATAAGATGACATTTTTTTCCTCCTTAAAACCTTTCAAAATAAAATTAGTATTTTATTTTCTTCACAGTCTGCATTAATATTTTGCTTTCTTCACAGTCTATATTAATACTTTATTTCCTTTACAGTCTGTTTCAGTTCCTCATCCTGGCAAAGATCCCAGAAATATTTATCAAAGCCTGCGGTTGATAAAGCGCCCTTTACCAGTTCCTGGTCGATTGATTTCAAAATCACATTCATATCCTGGTAAGTGACCTTTTTCACCTCATCCAGAATCTTTTTATTCCGTTTTTCAGGTACGGCGCGTTCTCTGGGATATCCCTGTCCGCTTTCTTCTGCATAAAGCTTTTCAAAAATATATTCCAGGTTCAAATCGCCGCCCCAGCCAAATCCTTTTGCAAAAGGCAGCGCGATTGCATTTCCGTCATTAATCTGGGCAAATGTATATGCATCCAGCGCATCCTCTACATGACCGCAGATAACACCGGGAAAAGAATTGCATGCCAGCATGGCGCCTTCGCCGGTTCCGCAGCCGGTAATTACATAATCTGCCGCTTTGGAATTTAATAATACAGCTGCCAGAATGCCAACCTGCACATAAGTAAGCTGTGCCTCATCATCTGCAGCATACATTCCATAATTGTATACCTCATGTCCCATCGGTTCTGTCACTTTTCTCAGTGCCTTCTCGATAACGCCATTTTTCGCCGCCTGGCTGTTCTCATTGATCAGCGCAATTTTCATCTGTTTTTACCTCTCTTCTATATCTGTTATGCTTCTACATCTGCAGTCTTTCTAATGAACAAAATCTTCTCTGTACGGTGTGAAAATATCAAGGATAACTCCGTCATCCTCCAAAGCAATCAGTCCGTGCGGTACATCTGCTTCAATATAGAAGCATTCTCCGGGGCCGAGAATTTTCTTTTCACCGTTTAAATTTGCCTCAAAAGTACCTTTTATAATGTAATCGCACTGGCGGTGAGGATGGCTGTGAACAGCTCCCTCCTGACCTTTTTTCCAGACCAGTTCCGCTACCATCAGGTCGTTGATGTATCCTTTAATGGTTCTGACAACACCATTTTCCAGTGTTTCAGGTTTAAAATCCGCTTTTGTGAAAAAAACACCATCCTGTTTCATTTTTTCCTCCTTCTGTTCCCTTAAACCAGCTTTCGCAAGCCATCTCTCTCCATCTAAACCAGCTTCAATAATCTGGGAATCATCATCGTAACCGGTTCAACATACGTTACCATCAGCAGTACAACAGCTGTTACCGCAAAGAACGGCAGCAATTTTTTAATAATCTGTTCAATCGGAATATCCGCAACACGGCAGCCGGTAAACATAACCGTACCTACGGGCGGTGTGATCGCACCGATACATAAGTTAAAGGTAATCATTAATCCGAAGTGAACCGCATCCATGCCAAACTGCTGGCAGATTGGAAGGAAAATCGGCGTAAAGATCAGAATCGCCGGGGTCGGGTCCATAAAAGTTCCCAGTATCAGCAGGAAAATGTTCATAATCAGCAGAATAATGATTTTATTGCTGGTAATTCCCAGTAATGCATTTGCAATCAGAACGGGAACACCGGTATATGCCATAACATAGGACATGATGGATGAAATACCGATCATGATAATGATAATGGAAGTCATATTGGCTGTTTCCAGCAGATATTTGGGGATATCCTTTAATTTGATGTTTTTGTAGATCATACCGAGAACCAGAGCATACGCTACTGCGATTGCGGAGCCTTCTGTTGCGGTAAAAGCGCCGCCCAGAATACCGCCGATTACTACAACGATCATCAGCAGACAGGGAATTGCATCAATCAGCATGTGGAAGCCTCTCTTAAAGCCAACCTTTTCGCTTCTCTTATATCCCATTTTTTTCGCCATAACACCTGCGATAACCATATTTCCAAGTCCCCACATGATGCCCGGCAGATAGCCTGCCATAAATAATGCACTGATGGAAACAGTTCCTGCCACCGTCGCGTAAACGATCAGCGTGTTGCTGGGCGGAATCATCATTCCGGTAGGAGCGGAAGCAATATTAACTGCCGCATAATAATCCTTATCGTAGCCTTCTTCCTCTTCGATCGGACCCATAATTCCGCCGATAGCTGCTGCCGCTGCGCAGCCGGAGCCGGATACAGCGCCAAATAACATATTTGCCACGATATTGGTCTGTGCCAGTGAACCGGGAAGTCTTCCGGCGATCAGGCTTGCACAATCAACCAGTTTTTTAGCAATCCCGCCGTTGTTCATCAGGACCCCGGCGAGAATGAAAAATGGAATTGCCAGCAGGGAGAAAACGTTCATCCCCGCAAATATTTTCTGTGCGGATACAAGCAGTGCTTTTTCCGGTGTGGTAATCATAAGCATTGCAACAGCGGAGGCTGCGCCGATGGAAATACAGACCGGTGCGCCGGCTAATAACAATACTACGACCAGAACTAACATGATCAAACCGCATACTGCTGCTTCTGACATAAGTTTTCCCTCCTTTTACCGGCAGTCTGTCAGGCAGGTCTTATTACTGCCGGAGCTTGCCGCTTTTTTATCTAATGAAATCTCTGAACTTTTTGCATTTTTCTTTACCAGATCAATGAAATTGCAGACACCGTATAAAGCAGTCATCAGCCCGCTGATCGGCAGCGCCGCATATACAAATCCCATGCTGATGCCAATCGCCGCATCCTTCTGAGGAATGCCGATTTTCATTGCCATATAGCCGCCCAGTATCAGAATAAATCCTGCAAAAACAAAGGTAACCACTTCTATCAGATAATTAATTACGATCTGTGCTGTCTGAGGTAATTTTTCTTTAAAATATCCAATGCTCATATGTTCTTTTTTACCAAACATATAGGTGCTGTTGATCAGTACAAGCCAGATAAACAGGTATTTGGACAACTGCTCTGACCAGGGGATCGGAGCTTTCATAATATAACGGGCTCCGACCTGCCATACAACAAGGATAACCATAACAGCCAGGATAACAATACTCATTTTTTCAGCGATTTGATTCAGTATCTTTCTGAGTTTCATGTATTTGTCTCTCCTTTACTTTGATTCTCACTTTTATTTTGATTCTCATATTTACTCTTACGTTCACTTCTGCATTTGTTTTTCACTCCTGCACTCGTTTCTCTTATTTATTCTTCATTTCCTGTACTGCGTCGTAAACTTTTTTGATATTGCTGTTTTTGTTGATCAGCTCCTGATTTACAGGTTCGATTGCTTTTTTGAAGGAATCGATATCTACATCTTTTGTAATAGTAACTTTAGAGGTATCAAGAGAGTCCATAAGTGCCTTTACATCGCTGTCCCACTGTGTCTGTACCTTATCAATAGCTTCTGCACATAATTTATCGAAAACTGCTCTGTCTTCTTCGGACAGGCTGTCATATGCATCATTGCTGATCAGCAGCCAGTCGGGTACGATCAGGTGATTGGTCTGTGACCAGTAAGGCGCTACTTCATAATATTTTGAATTTACATAGGTAATTTCATTATTTTCCGCACCACTTACAACACCGGACTGTACTGCGGTATAAATTTCACCCATTGCCATAGGAGTTGCACTGCCGCCGAAAGCATCCATCATATTTACGTAAATATCGGATTCCATGGTTCTGATCTTCAGACCTTTCATATCAGCAACGGATTTGATAGGAGTTTTTGCAGTAAACATACTTCTGGTTCCTGCGGGAAGATAGGTTGCAATGTGGAAACCGTACTGAACAGTGCTGTCCTTTATTTCTTCCATTACAGGAGATGTTTTTGCAAATTCAACTGCTTCGTCAATAGAGTCAAATAAGAAGGGCATATCAAATGCTTTAAAGTAGTCGGATACGCTGCCCGGATGTGTGTTGTTTACAATAGACATTTCGATGACGCCTGACTGAACCTGTTCCAGTGTCTCGCGCTGTGCGCCCAGTGTTTCATTCGGGAAAAGCTGGATTTCATAACGGCCATCGGTTGCTTCATAAAATTCCTTGCTTAATTCCTTCATAACCTTATACTGAGGATGATCCTCTGTCTGGTTAAATGCAAGTCTCCATACCCTGGTATCACCGCTTGCCGCTTTTTTTCCTTCGCCTTTAGAACCGGCTGCGCTGCCCGCATTTCCTCCGCATCCAACAAGCATGCTTGCTCCGAGAACAGTTACCAGCAGAGCGCTTAAAAGTTTCTTTACTGTTTTGCTTTTCATTTCTTTCTCCTTCTCCTTTTCTGAGGGGCTGGCAGCCGTTTCATTTCCATGAAACTGACTGCCGTGTTTTTTATTTCTGTGCTTTTGATGATGTTATTTTATCAATTTGAAGTGAAGATAAGAATGCAAAATCCGCCCCGGATATGTTCAAAATCTGACCTGTATGAAAATGATATATGCTTAAAACCGATTTCTATACTCCGTTGGTGTACAGTTATAATATTTTTTAAAGCAGCGTGCAAAATAACGCTGATTGTTGTATCCTGTTTTTTCAGCGATATCCTGAATCCGGCAATTTGGATTTTCCAGATACTCCGCTGCCTTCTCCATCCGCTTGCGAACCAGCAGATCGGAGAAATTTTCTCCGGTGACGGATTTAAACAGCTTTCGGATATAACTCGGACTGAAATGAAGCGATTCCGCAACCATTTCCAGATTCAGATCCTCATTTGACAGGTGATAGTCGATAAATGTCAGAGCCTTATTGATTATTTTCTCGCCCTGCTTTTCATTGGAACCCTGAAAATGACTGCAGCTTTTTTCAATATAACGCTCGAGCGCCATGCGGGCTTCCAAAAGACTTCCGTATCGGATATTTTTTTCCAGGAAATCGATGATCTCCCTGTCCTCCCGATGCACTTTACTTTGCTTTTCACGGTTGGTAAGCATGGAAATATCCAGCACCAGCCGCGACAGGGAAAGGCTGATGTACTCATTTTGTTCCCCGGAAAGCTCTGCATAGCATTTTAAAAGCTGATTCATCAGTTCAATCGCGTTCTCTTTTTCTGCCATCTGAATGGCAAGCAGAAGCTCTTTTTGAACAGCTTCGATTTCCTCGCTCATTTTCTGTTCCTTTAAATCCGATAATGTCGGGTTCTGTGCTTTTTTGTCCTGATAAAATGCCAGCACCTGATCCATTTCCAAAATGCTTTTCCAGGTTTTTAATGCCTCGTGATAAGAATTTTTCAGGTTTTTAAAGTCGGAAACAAAGCTTCCTACCGTAACGCGCATCTGAATCCCATAATAAAACTCCATGCTGCTTCCGATTTTCTCAATTCCGGTCTGCACATCCTGTTTCGCCTGCCGTATATTGCTTTCATGACAGCAGATCATCAGAGCGACCTGATGATTGCTGTCATTTAAGCTATAGCAGTGGATTTCCGATGAAAAATAATTTTCCTCTATGATCTGCAGATAGAGCTTCATCATTTTTCCGAAATTGACCGCTTTCTTCTCCTTGTCCTTTCCGAAAAAGCGCACGATACAGCAGGTATACCAGTTTGCCTCCGTGTCAAAAAACTTCTGCGGGTCGGGCGGCAGTTCTTCCGACTGGATCAGCTGCCTGAGAAAATGCTCCTGCGAATACATCTGATTCTGCCGGATTTCATTCTGCATAACCTCGATATTCTGAACGAGCGCCGCCTGATGCTTCAAAGTCTTGCTGATCTTATCCAGCACGCCAAACAATTCATCCGGCAAAAAGGGCTTTAACAGATAATCACGCACCCCCATGCTCATCGCTTCTTTTACGTACTGAAACTCATCATATCCGCTGACGATGACCATTTCGATATTTTCATTTACCTCGCGGATCTTCCGTATCAGCTCCAGCCCGTTTAACCAGGGCATACAGATATCCGTAACCAGAATGTCCGGATTCCATTTTTCAATCTGCTCAACAGCTTCCAGTCCGTTCGCAGCTTCCCCCACCACACAGTATTCCGTATCCGAATCATCAATACATTTTATAATGGATTTTCTAACCTCTTCTTCATCTTCCGCTATCACAATCCGATACATCCGCAATCTCCTCCTTTGTTCTGCACAATGGAAAGCGAAGAATTGAACGGGTTCCAATCCCCTTATCGCTTTCCAGCTTCAAGCCAAAATTACTGCCGAAATAAAGATGCAGACGGTTATTGACGTTGTAGATTCCAAATCCGCTGCTGCTGTCCACAATGCCCTTTTCAAGCCTGTCATTCAGCAGCAAAAGAGTATCCTCATCAATTCCCAGCCCGTCATCCTCCACAATAATTTCCACAAACCGCCCGCTTACTTCATCCTCTCCCTTACCGGCATAAATGGAAATCATCCCAACGCCGTCCTTTTCCTTAATTCCATGATACAGCGCATTTTCCACCAATGGCTGCAAAATAAGCTTTACCGTAAACAGCTCCATGATATCCTGTGAAATATCAATTTCATAAGTCAGCTTGCTTTTATAGCGGATTTTCTGAATTTCCAGATAGCTTTTCACATGCTCCACTTCCTCGCAAATGGAAATCACCTCATTTCCACGGCTCAGACTGATACGGAAATATTTGCCCAGCGCATTGGAAATAATACTGATTTTTGAAGCGCCCTGCTCCACCGCCTGCCACGTGATCATATTCAGCGTGTTATACAGAAAATGAGGGTTGATCTGCGCCTGAAGTGCGGCGATTTCCGCCTTTCGTTTCTGTTTCTGGATATATTTGACATGCTCTTTTTCTTCCCGAAGCGCCTCGATATGAATATTCAGGCTTTCAATCAGGGCTCGGATTTCATCGAGCATCTCATTATAGCTCTGTCCCAGAATCCCAATCTCATCCTGATACTGATATTCAAATTTGGTTTTCATCTCATTGCTGACGGTATGATCCATATGACAGGCCAGCTGTTCTAACGGCTTTGTCAGCTCTCTTGCAAAAAGCCAGATAGCAGAAATTCCCAGCGTAATGGAGATTAGAACGATTGTAATGATAAATAAATACAGATGCCTTGTGCTTGGAGTCAGGGAATTGACCGACGTCAGCGCATAGATATGCCATTCGCTTCCCCGCATGCTGGTGCTGGTCACCATATACTGCACATGATCGATCTTCACCTTATTAAACAGCGCAACCCTGTTTTTCAGAACATTATATTTTGTTTCACTCAGCACCTGCTCCGACATCCCATCACAGTTAATAATCTCTCTGTTTTCCCGGTCTACCACAAAAATTCTTTCAAAAGAGCTGTACGAATCTTCCAGATAGGCTTTTAATGCAGGCTGTGAGATGTTCACAATGAAAAAAACGGATTCTCCATCAATCGTGCGGCGATAAACAACCGGAATAATCGGATTTGTCTCTAAAAATAAAGGATTCTCCATAGCTGAAAACCAGGCGACACTTTCACTTGGATAATAAACAAAATGGCGGTACATCTCCGTGTCCTCATACCGCACGCCGGAAACCGGTATCTGCGTGTAATCAGAAAAAAGACATTTATTCATATACAGATACACCGACGTCACCAGCTCGTCGCTCATCGACAGTTCCAGCAAAGAATCCGCCATATTTCCGGAAAGAACCGCATCCGCCTTCATTTTTCCGGAGTTCAGAAATGCCTTTACAGGCTCCGAAAAGGTCGGATTGTTGCAGCATGCGTCAATACGGCTGCCGAGATTGGTAAATTCTTCACTCACCTGACGATCCAGCTGTAAGATCATATCATAAGAGTTATCCCTGTAATTCCTGAAAATATCCCTGTTTGAATAGGTATAATATGCGATTCCTGAAAAAAAGGAAGCTGTCATAAAAACAAGCAGAAAAGTAATAATAATTTTTGTTCTGAATTTTGCATTTTTATATTTCGCATTTTTAAATTTTTTCATGAAATTTTCCTTTTATTTCTTCGTATAATCTAATATCAGTTCAGGGGAGGCCGGGTCAAAACCCGCAATCTTTATCTCGCTGCATAATCCGTTTTTTATCATTTCCTGATACGCCCTGTTGTAGCGGCTGCTCAGCTCCTCCAGCACAGGCTCTGCATCCACATCAGATAAAAGCAGCGACTTTAAAGTATCCGCCCAGGAGCTTCCCACCACATTCATATTCTCCGGAAACCGCTCCTTCGGCGTATCCGGCCAGAGATGCTCCCGCTGGTTCCGCTCTGAGATTTCAGAGATACAGCAGCCATTCTTTTTTGCATTTTCCACAATATCGGAAAAAATCGAAACCGACAGCCCGCGCTCATAGTGTTCTGCCAGGTTTTTTTTATTAGCCAGAAGCTCCCAGTAAACCGTCATCGCCTCCTCCACATGCAGACTCTGCGAGCTGATCAGAAAACCGCCGTTCAACGTATAACTGGCAGAACCGACCGCCTCTGTATCCCTGCAAATGGGCACAGGCGCCGCTCCCCATTCCTGCTCCATCGGAAACTGGCTTTGATAAATCCCGGTTTCCGAATAGCCATAAGTAAAATACATGGCAATCCTTCCCTCCGAAAACATTTCCCGAAGCGGATCGATACCAAGGTCCTCACAATACGGATAGGAACATTCTGCAGACAGCAGCACACGCCATTTCTCAACCAGATCCGCATAAGCTGCAAAGTCATAGACTCCACGTGAAAAATCATAGCCGCTCTTCAGCCCCGTCTCTATCATCGCTTCTTTCATAAACGAACGGTTCAGCGCGGATTGCGCCTCCTTCAGATTCAAAGCAAATCCATAAACTCCCTGATCTCCAAATTGTGCAGCAACCGTCCGCGCATCCTCGATCAGCTCCTCCAAAGTCTGCGGCGGCGCATCAATCCCCGCCTTTTTCAATAAATCTTTATTATAGATCAGCCTGACAGCAGAAATTCCCGTCGGAAGATAATAACATTTTCCCTGAGATACATTTATCCCCTCCACCATCGCTTCAGAAAAAGCTTCCATTTTCGAGTCATCCATATACGGCAGCAAATTTACAAATTCCTTCTGCGCCACAAAGCGGTCATAAATCTCCCCATTATAGGAAAAAATATCCGGCGCAGTTCCATTTCCGATTGCACTGCTGACTGCCTGTGTATAATTTCCCGAGTAAACCTTATATTTTACATTGATCTCACCCTCATGAGCCTGATTAAATTCCTTTATCTTTTTCTGCTGAAAGTCCAGATCATGACGATCCTTCGTCCAAATGGTAATCGTAACCGGCCCTTCCACAGCAGTCTCCTCCCGCACCACATCACAACCGGAAAGAAAAAGCAGGCAGACGGAGACAACAATACAGTTCAGCCTCAGCGTCCATCCCCTTCTGCTTCGTTTTTCGCTCTTTTTGCCGCTTCGTTCTTCGCTCTTTTTACTGCTTCGTTTTTCTTTCTTTTTCCCCTTACAGATAGTTTCTTCT
This sequence comes from Lachnospiraceae bacterium, assembly GCA_030536685.1. Classification (GTDB taxonomy): domain Bacteria; phylum Bacillota; class Clostridia; order Lachnospirales; family Lachnospiraceae; genus TWA4. The sequence continues at coordinate 326 of JAUNPP010000006.1, read as the reverse complement.
CCTGGCATAGGCTTCCTCTTTTCATTTCGATCAGCGCCTGTGCAAACAGCAAAGCGCCGAAAATCCACACATGACCATATAGTAATCCATAATAGTATTTTATTATAAACCGACAGCTTCTGACAAGGACAAATAAGGTTCTTTTATGTGTACTATGCGTCACAACAAAATAAAAAATCCTCCTGTATTTTCCCAAATAAAAAACCATCCTCTATTTTCCTATGGTTTAAAACCCTGCCTCATGTTACAATACAGAATAAAGTTTTTTATTCATATCTTAGTGAGGTTTTCATATGAGCAATGCATCAGACAATACACCAACCAAT
>JAUNPP010000123.1 GCA_030536685.1 Lachnospiraceae bacterium | reverse complement strand
CCTGAACCTTCCGTTTCACCTGCTTCCTCCGGTTTCTTCGTGCCGGCCGTGCCGGCTGCCGTCTCCGTCTGTTCTGTTTTCAGAAAAGATTCTTCCTTTCCTGCCGTTTCACTCTCCGAAGCACAGCCTGCCATTGATAAAAGCAGCATCAGGCTTATCCCAAACACCAGTGTTTTCTTCATAAGTTTAAGCCCTCCTTTATTCTATCAATGCGCCGTCCTTCAAACGCAGCACCTGATCCGCCTTATTTGAGATAGAAAGGTCATGCGTCACAACAATGACACAATATCCTTCTTCATGCGCCAGCCGCTGCAGCAGTGAAAATACCAGTTCGCTGTTTTCGGTATCAAGATTGCCTGTCGGCTCATCAGCCAGAATAATACGGGCATCCGAAGCCAGCGCACGGGCAATCGCTACACGCTGCTGTTCCCCACCGGACAACATCGCAGGCAGACGCTTTAAATAAGTTTCTTCCAGCCCCACTTCCGCCAGTTTCTGCTGTGCGGCAGCTTTGGCTTCATCCGGTTTTACTTTGCGCAGAAGCATCGGATACATCACATTTTCCTCCACTGTTAACAGCGGAAACAGGTTAAAACTCTGACAGATCAGGGAAATATCTCTCAGCCGATACTCATCCCGATTCAGCTGCGCGGTACTTTTGCCATTATAAAGAATCTCCCCGTCAGTAGGCAGGTCAAGACCGGCTAACATCGATAAAAATGTACTTTTACCGCAGCCACTTTTTCCCACAATCGCATAAAATCTGCCCTTTTCAAAGCAAAAATCAATACCTTTCACCGCATGAACTTTCTGATATTTACTTTGATAAACATAATGAACATTATTTGTTTGCAAAATACTCATAGGCTACTCCTTATCCTGCAGGATTTCCATCACATTTACATTAACCGTCAACAATACAGCCACAGCCGCCCCCAGGGTATAGCACAGCAGAATGCTTCCGCTAAGAAGCAAACTCCATCTGCCAAATCCAGTCAATACTACGATCACAGTGCCAGGAATGATGCCACACAGGCAGAGAATGCTCTGTTCTGCCAAGGCTTTTATAGTAACCTGCATCTGACTTTCTCCCAGCATCCGCATTACCGCATACTCCGGTCTGCGCCCTCTCGCTAACAGAAAACATAAGAAAAATCCAATCGCTGTTACCATAATAAAGAAGAACGGATACAGCCCCTCCAAAAGAGCCAGATTGCTCTTAATCGGGGAAATCGTTCCCTGCAGAATCCGGTCATCAATCACCGCACGCACGTTTCCATTACCATCATAGCCCATATCTGTCAGAAGCTTTTTCACTTCGGGTAATTGATGGTTATCTGCTATGGTAAATACAAAGCTGTTTACTGAAAATTCAAGTTTCAAGTCAGATCCCATGGACTGGTATGTTTCCGCTGCATCTTTGTAAAGCTGTTCCATGGTTTTCAAAGGTATCACACAACTGAATCCCACTATCGTACCAGGATAAACCCCCGCTACTTTTAATCGTATGATTCCATCCAGCCCATCTCTTACCAGAATGGGCACTACTTCACCGGGAGCATAACCCAGTCTTTCCGGTAAAAGACAGATCCGTTCATCGCTCTCCAGACAATCTGCAGAATATCCTTCCAGCCACTGAATAGAATCCTGTATGCGTATCAGTTCATCACAGGCCTTCAGCGAATTATAGCCTCGCATGTCTTCCCCGGCATCGATATCTTCATCTAAAAGCAGCTGCATTGCTGCCAGGCGCGCCTGATCACCAGAATCGCCTCCTGATCTCCCATCCAGTTCCTCTTTTTTGAAAATACAAGAGGAAATCTCTTTATAACTGGCATATTCTTTGAAATAACCGCTGTTCAGCAGAATGTTCCAGGCACTTCCCGGAATATAAGGATCTGCATAATCCTGTGTATTAAGCATCCAGCCCTTTACCTCTATATTTGCATAAGCCTCGTCCAGCCGTTCACAAGTATCATCAATCAGACGAGGATAGCTCAGCAGAAATACCGTCATCATTGCTGTAAACAATAACACCAGCAGACAGGCTTCTTTTCGCCGCCCTGCCATACGCCATTGGAACGAATATCCATTCATTCAAACACCTCCCGTCCATTATCCTTTTCCTCTGGGAAGCAATTCCCGGGGCTCTTTATTTATATACAGTAAAACAAAAAGCAGCATCAGAACCGGAAACAGAAAAGCAGCTCCCGATGCTGTCAGTGTCAGCCCCAGATCAGCCTCCACTGCCATCTTCTGCTCTTCTCCATTACCGGATTTTAACACATACGCCTGATACGCAGATGCTTCTTTACTTTCTTCCAGATTCTTTTCTATAATATTCTGCCCCACATTTCGGGTCAGACCATAACCTGCAATTCCGCCCAGGCCTCCGCCAACAACCGTAATCAGCAATGCGCAGACCAGAACTGCCCGGATTGCTTTTCCTCTGCTGCCGCCCAGCATACGGAAAATACCCACGCTCTGTTTCTGATTCTGAGCAAAGAAAAATGCCAGTAAAATACAGGTCACTATCAATAGCAGGGCAGATAACAGCAAGAGAAGCTGCGCCATGCCATGCATTGCCTCCAGACCGGGCTGTACCAGACTATACCCCTGATCATAGAAAGAAAAAACTGGTTGATACTCCCCTTCTTTCGCCTCTGTAAGACCAAGTGCTTCTATATCATCCAGAAAACGGTCGATCGAACCATTTTCCAGGCGGATACTAAGTAACGCGCCATGTACAGGACGTTCCGTTACAGGAGTCGTATTTTCTACAGCTTTTTCCGGAATATAAATCGTATACCACGGCATTGCCAGTGTGCTTGGCGCAATACCGGAATTGCCGGTCACAGGATTTTGAGTATAAAAGCCTACAATCTCATACTGATCATGATAAAAAAAGCCTTCTGTTTCCTGAGTCCAAACCGGCTGGCTCCAATACATTTCCAAGTTACTGTTTACGATAGCATCCGACTTAAAGAACTGCATATCCAGTTTATCTCCGATCTTCCAGCCCTGATAAGCAGCCATCTGATCGCTGACCATACACACTTTAGCACCCTTTTCATACTCTTCTTCTGTAATCAAACGTCCCTCTTTCAGTGACGCTCCACCCAGATGATAAGCCGGAATACTGGTCAGATCATTGGTCAGATCCACAGAATATGTACATGTCTGAATCTTTGCAGCATTCCATGCACCATCAAAATAAGCCTTCAGCTCAGGGTCACTTTTCACGTCCTCGAAACGCTGGATATAAAACGGCTGTATATTCTGAGGATCATATGGATATCCAAGTGACTCCTCTGAAAGTTCATACGATACCCTTAACCCCCTGACGCCATATTGCAGACTTCTATCAGGCCGAAAATGAAGCTTCTGTTTTACTTTTTTTCCGTTCTTCTCTACTTCCAGAATCTTAAGACTCCCCGGCTCATCACCTGCCATCCAATCGGCATAACTCCCATTAGAAACTATATATTCTACATCAGGATAAAGAATCACTTTTTCAGCCTCATTACTACGGTTCAAAAGCATGATCTGTTTCCGATACGTTTCTTTTTCTTTAACATTTATCGTAATACCGCCAAATACAAAATCACTATTATAAGGAAAACAGCCTGCAGCGCTGTCCCATACCTTCAGTTTCAGATCAAATGGCTCCGGTTCCCTGTAATTTAAATCGCCAATCCAGCTGATCGGCAGTTCCACCGGTTCTTCTCCGATAATTTTAAATCGGAAAATATCCGTTTCTGCCATAACAAGATTCTCATGCCACATTGCCGGCTGCCCTTCAATATAAGCACCATATTTGGCACGCAGATCCCAGTCAATCACACCATCAGCACTGACAATATCCGAAATATCGTACCCTTTTACCGCTACCGATCGGTATCCTACACATTTCTCGCTATTGGCATCTGTCAGCGCACCAAACTCGTCTACATCACCATACAGCTCCATCACTGCTAGAGTAGAATAGGCATCCTCAACTGATTTCAGATTGGCAACGCTGTTCTGATACAGGTTAACACTCATAGTAAAAAATGATGTCACCACCGCCAGCAGCAGAAGATAGAGAATCGTTTTTTTTCTTCCCCGCCGCAGCTGCTGTAAAAAAAACTTAAAGTACATGAAATCCCCCCTCTCTTTCCTTGAAAAAAGTACCTGACAGAACTATGGTGCTGCTGCCTTAGTTTAACCTTTTTAAAGATTTATAAATTCATTTTTTCAGGTTTTTTATTATTCAATATAGTATTTTTCTTCTATTTATCTGATAATTCTTTTTAAACTAAATATATCATCAAATATTACATTTGTCTACACAAAAATCACATTTATTATCCGGATTAAAAAAAGCCACAATAGAAATGTTGTTATTAAAAATGCTATCAGAATCCGATATGTATGGTTATCAGCTTTCTCAGGAAATAAAAAAACGTAGTTCCGGAATGTATACAATACTTGAAGGTTCTATGTATCCAATATTATATCGTTTAACCGAACAAGGTCATATTTCATTTTATGAAACTAAAGTGGGAAAACGCCAAACACGAGTATATTATCATCTGGAACAATCCGGAAAAATCTATTTGGATCAACTTGTATTATCCTATTATCAATATATTGACCTGATTTCTTTTTTATTGAACACTAAAGAAGGAGATACCTATGAACAAAACAGCGACAAGTAAGGAAGTAAAAAAGTATATAAAAAGACTTCGGTTCGATTGATGAAATTACATCTTCAGTTTTTGAAATTGGACTTTCACAGAATTCATCTCAAAAATTAAACACTTTACATTTTCATGGAAGATTTTTTACATTTCTAAAAGTCTCTGTGCTTCTGTTAGTCTTACTAATCGGTAGTTTATATATAAAATCCTACTTTGACGCCCACGATCAAATGATAACCCATGAAAAGACTGTAATAATCGAAAAAGCTCCTGAAGATAGTACAAAAAAATGAAAGGTGATTTTTAAAATGAAAAAAACGATACTTTTTTTACTAATGCTTTCTTTAATTATATTTCCAACTACATCCGTTTCTGCACAAACTTCCTCTTCTCAAACAGAATACGAATATTTTGAAGATGGTAGTTACTTTGTGACAACCACAGAAGAAATTACTTTATCGGACGTTTCTGTATTAGCCGCTACTAATACAAAAACAGGCCGAAAAAAATCCACTTATTATAACAACAGTGGAGAACCTATGTGGTTTGTACAGGTCACAGGAACCTTTTCCTATGGAAACGGAACATCCACATGTACAGCTTCTTCCGTGGCAGCAGAATCGTCTGCTTCCACTTGGAAAATTACCAACAGGTCTGCTGGTAAATCTGGAAATAAAGCAACTGCAACCGCAAAACAATATATGTTGGGTTTACCGATAAATACAGTCAACCGAACAGTTACACTAACCTGTAGTTCTACAGGAGTACTTTCATAATAGGCATAACTCTATAATCTACCATTACTATTTTCAGGATACAATTTGCATAACCAATAAACAATTTAGAGATTTTCTTTTCTATTGGAAATTTCTAAATTGTTTATTAGTAACTGCTGTATATTGGCAATTGTTTCTATGGAATATCACCTTTGCCCATCGTTAAATCAACAGCCCCCGTTGTTCACCACCCAGCTAATTTATTCAATGTGCCATTCTCAATTTCACATACTGTATCACATAAAACATTGATATCTTCTGCTATATGGGAGGCAATCAGAATTGTCTTCCCTTCTTTTCTTAAATCCATAAGAAGCTGTCTTATTTCTGCGATTCCATGTTTATCTAAACCATTCATCGGCTCGTCCAATATCAGTAAAGACGGCTCTTCCATAATTGCCTGCGCAATACCAAGCCGCTGACGCATACCCATTGAATACTTCCCAACACGTTTTTTATCGTATGGATCAAGCCCAACACGCCTGATCGTCTCCCGAACCTGCTCCTCACCAATTTTTTTCTGGATTGATGCCAGATCTTTTAAATTACGAAAACCGGATTCAAATGACAGGAAGCTTGGATTTTCAATCATAATTCCTGTATCCGGTGCAAAATCAGTCTCTTTTCCAACCGCTTTCCCATTTACCTGAACGGTTCCTGTTGTTGGAAGCAAAAGGCCACAGATGATTTTAAATAATACCGTCTTTCCTGAACCATTATTTCCGATAATTCCATGAATTTTTCCTTTTTCAAAAGAAATCGAAAGCGGATTCAATACCGTCTGTTCTTTAAATGTTTTACTTATATTTTCAAGAATAATCGTATCCATCCTTATCCTCCATTTTGACAATCTTGCTATAAGCTTGCTATAATCTTACTATTTCGTCAAATTGTCTATCACTTATCTATTATTTCTGTTTTGATATCGTACCCATCTCCATCCCGATAGCCACAAGATCAGAATACCAATTCCTTCAAGTAACAGCGCAGCAAAAAACGGGAATCCGTTTTCTACGATCAGGTTGCTCCGGTTAATACATCCCCAATTTCCCGGCAGCAAAAGCTTCCATGCACCATTCAGATTCCGCGAAAAGAATAATGAAACCAACTGCAGCACAGAAATTAACGTATATCCGGTGAGTGCCTGATTTTTACTGAGGATCACTGCAGCCTGTACCCCGGCAAATAAAATAATATTGGGCAAAAACACCAGAAAAGCAGTAATTGTTTCCCGTGTTGGGTAAGAACCATACGAAATCACAAAACCCACTGCAGCAATAACGATTGTCATTCCTATACTTTTCCCTAATACAGCTCTGTACCAGCCCTTCCATCCAAAGCGGAGCAGCTGGTATATTTTTCTTTCCTTTACCGCGCGGAATGAATAGTATCCAGAAGCGAAATTCATAATAGAAAGAAATAAGATGTAGCGAACTAATAAATATGTATCATAATAAAAATAATCATCTGCCAGACCGGCAAATATAGAATCGATCATCTTACGTTTACCTCAATTTACAGATATCTCTCTTTTTCAGAATCTTTCCCGATGCCCAGATCAGTATCATAATCTGAATTGTGAAAAATAAAATCGTATAAATCATCATCTGCGGATTTATACTCTGTACATTTAAATCAACCAGATTCATTGGAGAAAACATCTCCGCTCCTGGAATATATGCCAGATTAAATAATGCAAAACGAAAAGAAACAAATACCGCAATTATAAGAGATGTGTAACTGCGTCCGGTAAGCAGGTTTAAAATCAATCCCCACAATCCAAGATATGTATACAACAGCAGCGAATATAAAAATGCCACGCCAAACACAATGTATGGACTTCCCTGTTTCAGTGGTGTCATGGAAATTATTATATCTGTCTCCATATTTACCGAGTTGGCTGCAAGCCTTCCCAGCAAAGTAATATAATCGCTCCACTCATTCTGCCAGCTAATATTCCCTGCTGTCAATAGCAACAAACAAAGCTGCAAAACAACCAGCCATATGGTTATCATACAGAACATAAATAAAATCTGTGCTGATAACCAACGTTTTTTGCTCATCCGCATCAGCAGGATATCCATTCCTTCCTGTAAAAAAGGTGCGTCCCCGACTAAGAGAAGAAAGGAGAAAACCATCAAAAACTGAACCATACGATCTGAAGTTATAAAAATAAACAACTCGCCTGCCTGCACATGCATATTATACTCTGACAAAAATTCTGATAAATTTCCCACACTGAACACCATTGAGGATAAAAGCAAAAGCAATGCAAGATAAAAACGTGAATTTCCAATCTGACGACGCAGATTAATCAAAACCATTCTCTTAATATCAGCCATAAACTCTCCTCCGATGCATTTTCAAACAGGAAAGTACCGTACATATTATTATTGCAGCAGTAACATACAAAACAATATACATAATACCACTGTCAGAGAAATTTCCGATACTCCCTTCTCCTTTTATCATTGTCGAATCTATATAGTCCAGTATTGTCAATTCAGTGGCATCTATATGATAAGAAATGCGCTGTATAATGTATGTTCCTCCGCTTCTTAAAATCAGAGGAGCTGCTGTGGCTATATACTGATTCTTTGTGAAACAGAATATCGTAAATGCAATAACAGGCCAGAGCGCCCCATTACAGGCAAAAACAAAAGCCTCGCGCAGATATAAAACCCGCGCTGATGCATTCGCAAAGCAGGTTCCTTCAAATTCATGCAGTACCTGGCTCATCAAAGATGCTCCCCCCGTCGCTGTACAATAACCAATAAATAAAGCAAAAGAGATCAGCGTAACAACTGCACCTGAAATCCCTGCAGCTGCTATCCCGCTGAAAATATAACGTTTTGGTCTGCTTCGATACAGGAAAAAACATTCTGCTTTTTTAGTAATCATTTCATACTGGATATAGCATATCGGCAAAGCCGTTACTACCGGAAGGAAATAGTATACTATTCCTACTGCACAAACATATTGAAAAGAATATAACGGGCCTCCCAGACTTTCAAAAATATCTCCGCTCATGGAAACAGAACTGAAAAGCAATGCCAAAAATAAAATAACTGCAGAAATCAATGTTACAGGAGAAGATACTACCTTACGAAAATAAAATGAAAACATACTTTTCTCCTTTAAAAATCAAGGTCAAACGAAATAATCTCACCAGTAACAGCATCTACAAGAATACCAAGAGGATACAAGGATACTGTATTGCCAGCAGAATCTTTTTCATAAACTTTTCCGGTCATTGAATACACAGGAATCAATTTATCCCCCTTGCCTGATATCGAGTAAACCAATTCCATCTGATTAATCACACCAACACTTTCCAGCTTTTGTGACATCCATTGAACATCGCACAACGTTTTTACTTCATCAGTTTGAATCCCCTGTTTCAAATCAATCTTTTCTTCTTTTGATAATTTTTTCAGCGGATTTGAGATTTCAATTTCTGCATTGTCTCTGCTAACAACAAAATAGGCTCCCAACATCCAGTTATTTACCACTCCATAACCTTTTATATCTATCGGATACTCATCCGGATAAAAAGAATAACATTCCCGAATCCATAATTCCGGTCTGGCAGTTCCCTTTACACAATCCATTCCAGTCTCTTCAGAAAGAACCTTTGCAATTTTATCGTAAATTTCGTCTGAAAACCAACTCTCTATAGAAATTACACGGTCAGTTAATCTAACTGAAATTGTCCTGTCCTGATACTGCATTTCCAGTTCCGTTCCCGATTCATAATCTTTACTGGAGTTGATTTCAGCATCTGGAAACACTTCTTTTTTGATTTTTTTCCATACCTTTTCTGTATCAACAGACTCAACTTTCCATGAATTCATTGAATCCGGAAACTCTTTTTCGTCAATATTCCAAATAAGTTTATACGATTTCTGTTCCAGCAATTCATCTATTTTTGAATTAAGCTCATCTTCTTTCAAAACCTTCATAGTCTGATCGCTTCCATTTAAAATTTCCTTCAAATCCTCGTTTTCTTTCGCAGAATTTTTATTTTTCCCCGTTGAACAACTCGTCAATATGCTTACTGATAAGATAAGCATAATAGTAATAATACGCAATTTAGACATGTTAATCCCCCCTTTCAGCTGCCAAAGAATAACTTGTTCCTAATGATACAAACATAACCAACACAAGCAATGTTGCCATCATTTTTTTAATACCTGTTTTTTTGTTTGATATTATACAAACTCCTTTCTATATATTTTAATAGAATTCTTAAGAAAACTTAGTTTAACCGTTTTAGAAGATTTACAAATTCATACATTTTAAATCTTTATCATTTAATATATTGTTTTTTTCTTTATTTTTCTTAGATTACATATAGCATCAAATTTTACATTTGTCAATGCTACATTTGTCAATACTATATT
>JAUNPP010000122.1 GCA_030536685.1 Lachnospiraceae bacterium | reverse complement strand
TCGGGGAAGGAAAAGGGCAGGAGGCGAGAGAAAACTTCACCATGTTTGTGGCTGCTGGCATACTGCAAGGAATACCTTATCGTAATCATGCTTTTCAGTCCTGCTTGTATGCTTCAGTCACTGTATCAGAGCTTCTTTGTAACCGCAGGAAGACCGGGGCTGGGGCATTAAAGGAGGCGCCTTTGCTACAGGAATCGGACAGATGCTCCCTGCTGTTCTAGGCACAATATATTTCGCATGTGTGCGGAAAGAGCTGTACTTCGTGCGGTTTAAGATTAGGGCAAAAGAAGTTCCTTTTTTCTTCTCTATATTTAGGATTTTCCATGGGAGTTGCTCTTGTTTTCAGTTACCGTTTTGGTGCCGGAAAATATGACGAGCTTCGGAAATTAAACTTACGAGCTTACGGTGTCTGGCTTGCCATTCCGGTGGCTGAATTTTTTACATGCTTTTTGGCAGCAGGGCTTAACAGAAAAAATTTACCAATATAATTGGTGATATAATTTTCTTTAAATTGCTTTCCGAAATGACTCATCTGATGAAATCTAACACAAAGTGCAATGGAACCGATTGTTTTCTCTGTAGAAAGCGATAATTCAGAAACCTTTGATAAGCGATACTTTGTCAAGTATTTATATGGTGTCATTCTTGAACCATTCGGAGCGTTTTTCTTCGCTCAGCGCAGAGGGCAAGTTTCTTAGCATGTCTGTCTGGAAGGATGGAGAAAGCATTGAGAAGTGGAGAAATTTGACTGCACATAGAGTGTGCCGGAAGCATGGACGTATAAATGATTTTATAGATTACAAAATCACAGTTGCAACGCCCCTGTGCGCCTATACTATGATGGAGCGGCAGAACGCCCCAGTTGACTCCAATCAGTTTTTTGAACGCAGGCAGCAAAACGGATTGCGAATATCCGCTTTAAATTTAACAGAAAAGGGAAACGGAGGAAATATCAATGGAAAACAGCTTTAGAAAAATGAGAAGATTCAAGCAGCAGCTTACAGACGAAGAATGCAAAGAGATTTTGCGAATGGAAGAACGTGGAATTTTGGCGGTCAATGAAGATGACGGCTACCCTTATGCATTTCCCATGAATCTCACATTTGATGAAGCGGCAAACAGTTTGCTTCTGCATTCTGCAAAAAGCGGTTATAAACTGGATGCTATGCGGTGGAGCGATAAGGTCTGCTTATGTCTTCACGACAGAGGATACAGCGAAACCGGGAAACTTGATGGGGCATATAAAAGTGTATATTTTGTCCCGAAACACAGCACTGCATCATGAAGAAACGAATACTGGATGAAGCCCTGATTTATGAAATTTTATCCGTTGTTGAGGAAATACCTGAGGGGAAAGTTGCTACGTATGGACAGATTGCACGTCTGACAGGCAGAGATAAAAATGCAAGGCTGGTCGGTAAAGTCCTCAGTATGTCAGGGTTCTATGGGAAATACCCCTGTCATCGGGTAGTAAACCATGCAGGCAGACTGGTTCCGGGGTGGACAGAACAGCGCTTTCTGCTTGAAGAAGAAGGTGTTACATTAAAAGACAATCATCACGTTGATCTGAAGCATTTTCAATGGGAGTGTCAGGAAGAATAGGGATATGATTTACATGTGCACTTTTTCTGTGGCAATGTTGCAACGGCAAGTACAATTACGGAAGCAATATGTTTTTTGATTATAATCAAAGCTATGTAATAAGATGGAGCTGCGCACTAATTATTTAGTGCGGCAGCCCCTTTTTATTATGCGTTCTTTGGAAAAATTTCAGCCATAAGCTTATTACGGTATGAGACATCTTCAGAGGCTTTCTTTAAATCCTCCATCCGATTGTTTGAAATCAGGTACTGCACAAGGCTGAATGCTGTATTTTCGCCTTTTGCAATGCCTTTTTCAATTCCTTTGTTTTCAACCCGGTCAAGAACTTCACACATACTGACAGGCCTCCTTTCTGGCAAATTTTCTGCCTGATTTTATTATACATGAAAACCACTGCGATGGGAGCAGAGAAATTGTGTATATGCACTGCATCGTTTCCGGTGGCGGTCTCACAAAAACTTGTACATTACGAAGATTCAAAAGGTCTGCGAAGCATGCCTAATATTTCCTGTACTGCCTAAAAAGCCACTGAAAACAGATAAAAAAGTCTTCTTATTATCATTTTTTGCCAGATATAAAAGATACAATCCTCATATCATCTATGGTCAGACGTCCGCAACTTGTTACAATCATGAAGAATCACATTCAGAGCAGTTCCCGTTAATTCAGAACTGCTCTTTTTGTCTGCCCTGAATCTGATACTTCACTTATGAATTATATCGTATTTCCAATTCTTGAATTTTTAAGAGCCATTTCTCTTGATAATATCGTACAAAATCCCCTATGCGAAACTGTATATAATTCACAAACTTATACACAACTCTGTCTTTGAGCTTTACATATCTTATAACATGTGCTATATATTGGTTATACTTGTTAAACAAGTTATAGCAAAGGTACAATGTTATAACGGAAAAGGAGGAAAAACATGAAAAAACAACACAAAAAACTGACTGCGATGCTCATGGCAGTCAGTGCGGCAGCGGCACTTACCGGATGTGGTTCATCTGAGAGAGATGCGGCTGTAGCAGCCGGAACTGCGCATATCGGTATTATTTTTACACAGTCCGGACTGAGCGGAAACTCATTTAATGATTTGGCGCTGGATGGTGTCAAGCGCGCGGCGGCAGAACTTGGTATTACCTACGATGAGGTAGAGCCGAAATCGGTATCTGATGAAGAAATCATTCAGGATGAAATGGCTTCTTCTGAAGAATATGATTTGATCATCTGCGTGGGAAATGAACAGGTGGATGCGCTGAATAACGTCGCTTCTGTTTATACAGACCAGAAATTTGCTCTTCTGGACGCGACCTCAGAGCTTCCCAATGTGGCTTCTTACTCCTGTAAAGCACAGGAAGGAAGCTTCATGGTAGGCGCATTGTCTGTACTGGCGAAGGAAAATCATATTGATGAGAGACTGTCTGACAATGGGACGGTAGGCTTTCTCGGAGGTGTGGATAATCCGCAGATAAATGAATTTGCCGCAGGATATCAGGCAGGAGCCAAATATGTTGACCCGGAAGTGAATGTGCTTATAGATTATGCAGGAAGCTTTAATGACCCGACAACGGCCAGAACCATTTCAAATATCTTTAATGAAAAAGGTGCGGATGTGATTTTCCATGCAGCAGGACCTTCCGGTTCGGGACTCTTCCAGTCTGCGCAAGAAAAGGATTACATAAGTATCGGCGTTAACCTGAATCAGAACACCATCGACCCGGAGCATATTATGGCAAGTATGCTTAAGCGATTGGACAACTGTGCATATCACGCCATTAACAGTATCGTAAAAAATACCTACACCGGAGAAAATCAAAATCTTGGACTTGCTGACGGTGGTGTGGATTTTACAACGGAGGGAAGCAACATTCAGGTACCGGAAAAAATTATTAGTGAGCTTGACAAAATAAAAGAGGCAATCATTTCCGGCGAAATTGAAGTGCCGGATAAATTATAATAACCCCTTAATCCATATTGAGAAAAAAGAAGGGAGACAGATATGGACGCTATTAAAATGACAGGAATCGTAAAATGCTTCGGTCCTGTAAGAGCGAATGACGGTATTAATTTTACTGTGGAAGAACAGGAAATTCACTGTCTGCTTGGTGAAAACGGAACAGGAAAAAGTACGCTTATGAATATTCTTTTCGGATTGTACCATCCGGATGAAGGGGAAATTTATATTCATGGGAAAAAAGCCGCCATTGCTAATCCCAATGATGCGTATGCATTAGGCATCGGTATGGTACATCAGCATTTTATGCTGATAAACCAACTGACTGTACTGGAAAACATAATCATTGGCAAGGAACAAGGCGGTGTATTTCTAGACAGAAAGAAAAGTGAAGAAAAAGTAAAGGAACTGGTAGAACGATTTGGTTTTAAAGTAGACCTTCATGAAAAAGTGGTAAACCTTTCTGTAGGAATGCGCCAAAGGGTTGAAATTTTGAAAACGCTGTATCGCGGTGCAGATATTATTATTCTGGATGAGCCTACAGCAGTGCTTACTCCGCAGGAAGTAGATGAATTGTTTAAGATATTGCGGCAGTTGAAAAAAGATGGAAAAACAATCGTATTCATCACACATAAACTAAATGAAACAATGTCTCTATCTGACCGTATCACTGTTATCAGAAAGGGAAAAGTAGTTTTTGAATGTGATACAAAAGATACAAGCGAAAAAGAACTGGCAACTCAGATGGTAGGACGTTCTATTGAAACAGTCGTGGGTGAAAAAGGTGAGACAGGAAGAATTCTTCTGGAAGTCAAAGAACTGCGGCTTCAGAAAAAGGCAAAGGAAACAGTAAGCTTTGCGGTTCATGCAGGCGAGATTTTCGGGATTGCAGGTGTAGACGGAAACGGACAGCAGGAGCTGGAGGCTATGATTGTCGGTAATCAGAACGTTACAGAAGGCAAAATTTTTCTGGACGGTACTTCAATCGAGAATATGCCTGTTAAAGCCAGAAAGAAGCACGGTCTGGGATATATTCCTTCCGACCGTCATAAAAATGCTATGATTTCACAGTTTTCTATTGCAGAAAATTTCCTTCTTGGTTATCAGGACAATCCGGAATACTGTAAGCATGGATTTATTCAGTATGACAATCTGAAAAAAGATGCGCAGAAACAGGCAGAGCTTTTTGAAACCAAGCTGGCAAGTCTTGATCAGCAGATTGGGCAGCTTTCCGGAGGAAATCAGCAGAAGGTTATCTTCGGAAGAGAGACAAGCCATGAGCCTGGATTTATGCTCGTATCCCAGCCTGTACGCGGTCTTGATATCGGAGCCATAGAAAAGGTACATAAAACCTTGCTGCAGTTAAAAGCGCAGGGAAAGGCGATTCTTCTTATTTCAGCAGAATTATCAGAGATTATGAATCTGAGCGACCGTATTGCTGTTTTATATGAAGGGGAAATCAGTGCTGAATTTGAAAACGGCAAATATACAAAGGAAGAAATCGGACTGTTCATGACAGGAAAAAAAGCAGGAGGAACAAACGTATGAAGAGATTGAAAAATATGAATGAACTTGGAAAATCTCTGGCAGCTATCGGTATTGCATTGATAGTGGGCGCTGTTTTTATAATGCTGTCAGGAGAATCACCCATTAATGCGTATGGTGCACTTCTCAGGGGAGCGTTAGGCAGTCCCCGCTCTATAGCAAATACTATCAGCAAAAGTATTCCGCTAGCTTTTACCGGATTGGCAGTGGCATTAAGCTCCCGTTGCGGTATGCTTAATATTGGTGCAGAAGGACAGCTTCATGCAGGTGCAATGGCTTCTGTGTTCACAGCACTGGCTCTTTCCACTGTACTGCCGGCACCTCTTTTGCTGCTCGTCAGTATTTTTGCGGGAATTTTTGCAGGAATGCTTATCGGAAGTATTCCTGGATTTTTCAAAGCGAAGCTGAATACCAGTGAAGTTATTGTAGCAATTATGCTCAATTATATCTGTACGCTGTTTACTTCTTATCTGGTAAACGGTCCTTTGAAAGCACCTGGTTCTACTGCTCAGACACATGTAATTCCGGAAGGTGTATGGTTTCCGAGATTAATCGGGAAAACGCAGCTTACAGGAGCAGTGTTTCTGCTGATTGCAGTTGCCATTGCCATGTATATTTTCCTTTGGAAAACATCCCTTGGATATCAGCTCCGTGCAGTAGGGGCAAATCGTTCTGCTGCAGGTACTGCCGGAATTAAAGTAAATTTATTTCTGATTATGTCTATGGTACTCAGCGGAGGTCTGGCTGCACTGGCTGGAATCACAGAGGTATTTGGTAAATACCACAGATACATAGAGGGATTTTCTCCGTCCTTCGGTTTCACCGGAATTGCTGTGGCAATATTGGGAAGAAATCATCCGGCAGGAGTAATTTTAACTGCGCTTTTATTCGGTATTATGGACATGGGTTCCCTTCGTATGAGTCGTGTGACGGATGTTTCAACAAACATGGTAACAGTAGTTCAAAGTCTTGTTATTCTTCTGGTTGCAGCTCCGGAACTGATTAAATGGAATAAAAACAGAAAGAGAGGGTAATGTTATGGCAGAAGTAAATAATTTTTTGGCACTTGTACTTCAGTTATCTGTTCCGATTGTTCTGGGCGCATTGTGCGGTACGATTGCAGAACGAGGCGGAATTATCCTTCTGGGTGTAGAGGGAATGATGCTTCTTGGCGCTTTTGCAGGCGTTGCCGGTTCCTTTTTTACAGGCTCTGTCTTTGTAGGTGTATTGGTATCTATCCTTGTAGGCGTGATCGTTGGCTGGATTTATGCACTGTTCTGTCTGAAATGGAAGGCTCATCAGTCAGTTGTCGGCGTAGGAATTAACCTGTTTGCCAGCGGTATTACGGCTGTTTTGGTAAAGGCAGTCTGGCACAAAGAGGGTATGTCTGATTCGGTAAATGCTGTATCTAATCTGACGGTACCTGTATTATCTGATATTCCTGTTATCGGAGCATTATTTAAGAACCAGTCACCATATTTATATGTTATGTTTGTGATTGTCGCAGCGGTATGGGTATTGTTTTACCGTACAAAGTATGGGCTTCGTTACCGCGCCATTGGTGACCAGCCTCATGCGGTGCAAACTGCCGGTATCAATGTAAATCGTTATCGTTATATTGCAATGATGGCATCAGGCGCAATCGCAGGTTTGGCAGGCTCTTACTTGTCACTGTCCCAGAATAACCTGTTTATTTCAAATATGACTGCCGGACGAGGCTTTATGGGTCTAGCAGCAAATATTTTCGGCGGCTGGCAGCCGTTGGGTTCCCTTGGTGCGGGGCTGGTATTTTCCATTGCGCAGGCAGCAAGATTTTACCTTACAGAATTTTCTATTCCGTCTCAACTGGTACAGATGCTTCCATATATAATTACACTGTTGATTCTGTTTTTTGTAGGAAAACGGGTAAAAGGACCGGAAGCGCTTGGCAAATTAGTAGATTAGTTTTATACTGATGATATATCAGATGTTTGAAACAGTAAAGTAATATGTTCGACAAGTTTATCTGAGTAAAACAAAAAATGGTTTAAATCATCAGAAAAGGAGACGATAGCCTGTTATGGATAATGTTATTAAAGAAAAAAATGTCAAAATACCTTTATATGTAACGATATACGGAACAATCAGCCAGTGGTTGAAAGAGGGAAAATATAAACCCGGAGATAAGCTTCCCGGGGAAAATATTCTGGCGGAACAATTTAAGGTAAGCAGAGGTACTTTGAGGCAGGCTATGCTGCTCCTTCAGGAGGACGGTTTAATCAGTAACCATCAGGGAAAAGGAAATATTGTTCTTTCTAATCAGGACATCCGGACAAATGGATTGGAAAAAGTAGGAAATCCGATTACGGAATTTTGCCTGGAACCTATAGACCGGATTGTAACCACCATAGGTTTTCAGCCGGCTACTCAGAAACATCAGGAAGTATTAAAACTCAGACCATCCAGCATTGTTGCTGTTATTGATATTACATATTTCAGCCAGGATACGCCTGTAGGCTTTGCCATGGTATATATGCCTCATGAAATTCTGGATAAGGGAAATGTGGATTTGGAGAATACAGACCAGGTATATGATTTTTATATGAAGCTTTTGGAAACAGGCGGATTGTACAGTGATACGAAGCTCCGTTTAGGCAGAGCCAGGGAACGGCTTGCTAAAACTCTGCAGATTCCTGCGGAGGAGCCGATTCTAATTCTGGAGGAGGAAATTTACACAGAATATGATACGCCTGTGTTGTCACAAAAATTATATATGGGTGCGGAGCTCTATGAAATAAGTCTGAGGAGGAAAAACGACCGAAATGCAGGATTAAATTAAGAATTGGAGTGATAAATTAATATGAAAACTTTTCATAATGAAGCAGAACCCGGACAGATTGGGAAGACAGTTTTGATGCCCGGAGACCCTCTGCGTGCAAAATATATTGCAGAGCATTATCTGGAAAATGCTTTTTGTTACAACCGTGTACGTGGGATGAATGGATATACCGGATATTATAAAGGACAGATGGTTTCTGTACAGGGAAGCGGTATGGGAATTCCTTCCATGGGAATTTATGCATATGAACTGTTTCACAATTATGATGTGGATAATATTATCCGTATCGGAACCGCAGGCTCTATTCATAAAAATGTGAAAGTAGGAGACCTTGTTTTTGCTATGGGCTGCTGTACAAATTCCGGTTTTGCAGGACAATATCATCTTTCCGGTACATTTGCACCTATTGCTGATTTTTCTCTTTTGGAAGGCGCTGTGATACAGGCACGTAGAGATAATACCCGTTTCCACGTCGGCAATGTATTCAGCTCTGATGTTTTTTATGAAGACCTTCCCGGGGAGAAGGGACAGTGGAGTAAAATGGGCGTTCTGGTTCAGGAAATGGAAACTCTTTCTTTATATTGTACGGCTGCAAGAGCGGGCAAACATGCATTGAGTATGCTTACAGCCGGAAGCAGTCTTCACACAAAGGAGGCACTGACTAATGAACAGCGGGAACAGAGTTTGGATATGATGATTCGCTGCGCGCTGGAGCTGGCAGTTAAATAAAGCAGGCGGAGGTGTTTGAATATGGAAAAGTTTAAACGTATATTTGTAATTGTAATGGATTCCCTTGGAGTTGGTGCTATGGAGGATTCAGCAGAATTTGGGGACATGGGAGTGAATACGCTGGGGCATATCTCTCAGGCGGTGAATGACTTATATATTCCTAATCTGCAGAAGCTGGGGCTTGCGAATATTACTCCCTTAAAGCAGGTACCACCTGCAGAAAATCCTCTGGGTTGTTACGGAAAGCTTCGGGAAAAGAGCAGAGGAAAGGACACCATGACCGGACATTGGGAAATGATGGGGCTGGAGGTGACGAAGCCTTTCAAGACCTTTACGGAAACAGGTTTTCCGTCGGAACTGATTGCAGAACTGGAGACGCAGACAGGCAGAAAAATCATCGGCAATAAAAGTGCCAGCGGAACGGAAATTCTGGATGAGCTTGGTGAAGAGGAAATTGCGACAGGACATATGATTGTCTATACCTCTGCGGATTCTGTACTGCAGATTTGCGGAAACGAGGAAACCTTTGGGCTTAAAGAGCTGTATCGCTGCTGTGAGATTGCCCGTGAGCTTACCATGAAAGAGGAATGGAGGGTGGGACGTGTAATTGCCCGTCCTTATGTGGGAAAAAAGAAAGGGGAATTCAAACGTACAAGCAACCGTCATGACTATGCTCTGAAGCCCTTTGGAAAAACTGTTCTTGACGCGCTGACGACAGAGGAACTGGATGTAATTTCCATTGGAAAAATCAATGATATTTTTGACGGAGAAGGAATTACTCAGGCATATAAATCAAAAAGCTCTGTCCACGGTATGGAGCAGACAATCGATGTGGCAAAGACTGACTTTCACGGGCTGTGTTTCGTGAATCTGGTTGATTTTGACGCATTGTGGGGACACAGGAGAGACCCGCAGGGCTATGCCCGGGAAATCGAAAAATTCGATGTAAATCTTGGAAAACTGCTCGCTGTTTTGAGAAAAGAGGACCTTCTTATTATCACAGCAGACCATGGTAATGACCCCACCTATTCCGGAACAGACCATACCCGTGAAAAGGTTCCCTTCCTTGCTTACTCTCCTTCTCTGCAGAGTGGAAAACAGATAAAAGAAACGGATACTTTCGCAGTTATCGGTGCAACCATCGCCGAAAACTTCGGTGTGAAAATGCCGGAGGGAACAATCGGAATGTCATTGCTGGATACAATCCAATAAGTTCAGCAAAAAATAGTTTTCACATATTTTTCACAAACAAATTAGCACTCACCCGTTGTCAGCCCCATGTGGTTTTCGTCTTACGTTATCAGGTGTCATAGAGCCGTATTTACA
>JAUNPP010000121.1 GCA_030536685.1 Lachnospiraceae bacterium | reverse complement strand
CGGGAACTCTTTTCTTTATTTGTTCCTTTCCTTTGTTCTATGTGTAATATAACACTTATTATTAGCACTGTCAAGGGGAGAGTGCTAATAATATGTGTCTTTTCTGTGAATTCTTTTGTGTTTGATTATGCGTTTAATCTTTGAGTTTTGGCGGCTGTTTTGGTATACTGTAGAAAGTTAAATCCTGAAAAGTACAGAGAAACAGAAAAATGAAGGCAGACATAGAGATGGAAAAACAAAGATAAAAACGGAGGTAAAAAAATGAACCTGAAACCAATTTTAAAGAAGGATATAGCAGAGTCTCTGCGGGAAGAGGGGATTTTGCGGTAAAATGGATGGAGAAAAACAGAAAATGAAACGAAGCTATAAAGCAACGACCGTCGCCTGTTTCTGTGGCTATGTCGTACAGGCAATTGTCAACAATTTTGTTCCTCTGCTGCTTCTTACGTTCCATGTTCAGTATGGGATTAAAATGGCGCAGATTACGTTTTTGATTACGGTAAATTTTATAATTCAGTTAGCGATAGACGCTTTTTCCGCTCTTTTTGTGGATAAAATCGGGTATCGTGCTTCAGCGGTACTTGCACATATAACGGCGGCAGCGGGATTGATTTCTCTGGCTGTTTTGCCGGAGGTTCTGCCGAACCCTTTTGTGGGGCTTCTGGCGGCGGTCAGCATTTATGCGCTCGGAGGAGGTCTGCTGGAGGTTATCGTCAGCCCTATACTGGAAGCCTGCCCTACGGATAATAAAGAGACTGCCATGAGCCTTTTACACTCATTTTACTGTTGGGGGCATGTGGCGGTGGTGTTATTTTCCACGCTCTTTTTTGCTGTTTTTGGCATTTCAAAATGGAAATATATGGCTGTGATATGGGCGCTGATTCCTCTGGGAAATATGCTTCTTTTTTCGCAGGTGCCCATTTATCCTCTTATCAGGGAGGGTGAGAACGGGATGAAGTTTCGGCAGCTTTTATCTAAGAAAATGTTCTGGCTTCTGTTTATGATGATGGTCTGCGCTGGAGCAAGCGAGCAGGCGGTGAGCCAGTGGTCCTCCACATTTGCAGAGCAGGGGCTGGGGGTAAATAAGTCTGTCGGGGATCTGATGGGGCCTATGGCTTTTGCGGTACTTATGGGAACCTCGAGACTTCTTTATGGAAAATACGGGGAAAAGCTGGATCTTGACAAATTTATGAAAGGAAGCTGTCTTTTATGTATCGTTTCCTATCTGTGCATCGCGCTGGTGCCATTTCCGGCAGTTGGTCTGCTGGGCTGCGCAGTCTGCGGTTTTTCAGTCGGGATTATGTGGCCGGGTACATTCAGCAAGGCCGCCGCGTCTTTGAAGGGCGGCGGAACATTGATGTTCGCTTTATTGGCTCTGGCAGGAGATTTAGGCTGTTCCGGCGGACCTACGCTGGCCGGACTTGTTTCATCGGTATTTGACAATAATCTGAGAATCGGTATTTTTGCAGCGATTATTTTTCCGGTTTTGATGTTGGCCGGAAAACTTCTGCAGGAGAAATTTTCCGGTCAGAAAAGGAATTATATATAAAGCTATTGTTCATCCGGCGCCTGCCCGATATGCGCAGCCCATTTGCATTCGCTCATCGTCATATGCGTAAATGCTGCCTGGAATGAGGAATCTTCCGGGCTGCAGGCATATATTCCAAATCGGATGGCATCTTTTGCATTCCACATATGGCAGATGCGCATCTGCTGGAAAATCTGACCGTCTGTCGAGCATTCAATACAGAAATCATCTTCGCGGCGGCTTAACCGATACCACATGCACTTAATGGAGGCATCGATCTCGGTTGTCGCCCAGTCGGAGTAGCCGTTATTTGTCACAACGCTGCCCAGATGCTGAAATTCTTCATTTTCGTACTCGATCGAGCCTTTCAGCCAGTTATCGCTGTCCAGATAAACGACCACTCCGCACTGGTCAAAACGGTGCTTGCTTTCAAACTCTGTTTTAACGGTAAATGAGAAGAATTTTTCATCCGTTTCCATTTGAAACACGGGGGCATTGTCATTGCGAAAATGATAATAAGTTCTTTGCCATAAGTCGGTGCCTGGCTCAGTGGTGATTACAACTTTATCATCTTCTACGATGACTTTTTTCGGTTTTCTGATCCAGAACAGTTTGGTCGTGTCTATTTTTTGTTCTTTCATTTGAAGTTCCTTTCTCTTTTTTTTCTTCTTTATCTTCGTTCTCTTCTTTTCTTTTCTTTTACTTATGAGTTTTAGGATAATAAATGGGAATCTCCGGTAATTCCATTGCCGGGTTCAAATTTTCTCAAAGCTGGCAATGGAATTACCGGGTAATATTTTTGACCCAGTTATATTTGCGGTAGTGAATAAATACAGCCGGCAGCTTTATGATTTCATCCAGATTGATGATAAAATAAACCCATATGACGGGCAGATGAAACAGAAAGGCTGCTGCCATTCCGAGAGGTACCATGATGCACCACATTGTGATCAGATCACATAAAAAGCCGAATCTGGAATCTCCTCCGGCACAGAAAATACCGGCTATGGTGGTGCCGTTGACAGCTCTTCCCAGCATGTTGTAGGTACACAGGTACAGCATCCATTTTAAATAGGTTTGTGCGGTCGGACTTAAGCCTGAAAATTTCACAACAGAGGGTGTGATGAATAAGAAAACGGCTCCGGCCAGGATTCCGCACAGAATGGTTGATCTGCAAAGCCAGCTGCCGTATTTTCTGGCAAGATCAAGGCTGCCTTTTCCAAGCTCATTTCCAACGAGAATGCCTCCGCCGTTGGCAAGGCCGGCGCAGAAGCAGCCAATCATGTTTTTGGCGATATTGGCTATGGAATTTGCTGCCACCGCGTCGCTTCCAAGATGTCCCATAATGACCGAGTACATGGTAAATCCGCAGCCCCAGACCAGTTCATTTCCAAGGACGGGGAGCGTATATTTCAGGAAATCCCGCCGAAGGAGCGGATCGGTATGAGCCAGGTACTTTCTGCGGAGTTTTAATCTGCCTGCTCTGCAGGATTCAAACAGCATCCATAGAAGCTCCGTGGATTTTGCGATAACGGTTGCGGCGGCGGCGCCTGTAATATTTAATTCCGGAAAAATGCCTATTCCAAAGATCAGGAGAGCGTTCAGCAAAATATTGATCAATACCGTAACGGAGCTGATAATCGTGCTTTTCATCGCATAACCGCTGTTTTTCATAATGCAGAGATAAATCTGGGAGACGGCGGTCAGAAGATAGACCGGCGATACAAGCCGCAGATAACGGATTCCGTATGAAATCAGCAGTTTATCCGGTGTAAATATGCGCATCAGCAGCTGCGGTGTTAAAAGTGAGGCGAAAAAGAACGGAAGCGATATCAGGAATGCAATGCGAAGGGCGATTGCAAGCACTTTTTCACAGGTATTTCGATCGCCTTTTCCCCAGTACTGCGCTGTCAGAATACTGGTACCGATTGTAATAGCTGCCAGAAATAAATTAAATACAAATTGTATCTGCGTGGCGAGGGATATGGAGGATAAATAATCCTGCCGGAGAAATCCCAGCATAATTGCGTCAGATGCGCCGACTGCCGCCAGCATAAACTGCTGGAAAGCAATTGGCAGAACCATCAGGCACAGGTTTTTATAGAAAAGTTTTTTTTCAGTCATATTTGTTTTAGTATTTGCAGCAGAAAGTCTGCTGTGGCATGTTATTTTTTGGGGCAGACTTCCTGCCAGGATTCTTCATCAAACTCTCTTTTTGCAAAATAATATTTACGGTCTTCTTCAGTGATCGTTTTAATGGCTTTACAGGGATTTCCCACGGCAACGCTCCATGAAGGAATATCTTTTGTTACTACGCTTCCGCCGCCGATCACTACGTTATCTCCGATTGTTACACCCGGCATAATGACAACATTTCCGCCAATCCATACGTTATCCCCAATCGTGATGTCGATGCCGTATTCGTAACCGGAATTACGTGAATCCGGGTGAACGGGATGTCCGGCTGTATAAATTGCCACGTTGGGAGCCATCAGTACATTGTCACCGATCTTAACCTTTCCCACATCCAGAATGATCAGGTTATAGTTGGCAAAGAAATTTTCTCCCACTTCGATATTGCTGCCGTAATCACAGTGAAAAGGCGCTTCGATATAAACATTTTTGCCTGTTTTTCCAAGAATTTCCTTTAACATAGGAGTGACTTCATCCAAGCGTTCGGGCGGCAGATTGTTAAATTCATAAATTCTTTTTTTATTTTCCATTCTTTCTTCAGACAGGCCATCAAGCCAGGGTTTATAGGGCAGATTTGCAAGCATACGTTCTTTTTGATTCATAATAAGATCTCCTTTTTAGCAGTTCATTTTTTGCCATTATAGTATATTTATCATTATTTTTCTATCAACATATGATATAATAATAGCATTATCGTATATTTTTGGAAAATAGAAAGAATGTCGGAATGTGAGAAAGCAAAAAAGGGAGAAAGTGAAAAAGTGGAGAAGGGGAAAAGTGAAAAAGTGAAAACGTGAGAAAGGGGGATTGGGCGGATGCTCTGGAATAATGATTATAAAGAACAAACTGTTTACACAATTCCGCAGCTTCCTTTTTATGCGGTAAAACAGTTTTTATCATGGTATCCGAATAAATCGGCGGATATCCACTGGCACAGAGATATTGAGTTTCTGATACCGTTAAAAGGCCATATCATGTATAATGTAAATGGCAATGAGTATCTGATTCGGGAAAATCAGGCGATTTTTGTCAATTCTGAACAGTTCCATTTCGGTTACTCGGCTGATGATACGGACTGCGAATTTATCTGTATCATCATTCCGCTGGAGCTTTTTGAGGGGATTCCGTATATTTATCCGGCGTATATTGTCCCGATTATCCATTCTGCGCGCGCATACCACATCATTGACGGGGAAAATGCAGCGGGGCAGAAGATACTTCAGCTTTTAAAGGAGCTGTTTTCCATTGCGGACAGGAAAGAAGCTTTTTACGAGCTGGCGCTGATCAGTGTTTCGGTAAATCTGTGGAAGCTGTTAAATGAATTATTCAGCGACGACGGCAGCAGTATTCTGCAGAGCGATAAGCGGATTCATGCGCTGCAGTCAATGCTCATTTACATTGAGCAGAATTATTCGGACAAGATCACGCTGGAAATGCTGGCAAAAGCAGGAGGCGTGTGCCGAAGCCAGTGCTGCAGGATTTTTGCAGACATTCTTCACCGCACGCCGATCACGTATCTGAACGAATATCGAATTGCCCGCAGCATTAAATATTTGAAAGCAGGCAATCTGGGAATTACGGAAACAGCAGCAAAATGCGGTTTCCCGAATGTAAGTTATTTTATCAAAGTCTTTCACAACACGATGGGATGCTCCCCGCGGCAGTTTCGAAAATCTTTAAAGAATGATTGAATAGACTTAATTGAATAACTTAATTGAACTATTCGTCTGAAAAATAGATGATAACGGTATGCAAAATAAATAATCAGGAGATATTTAACATGGAAAAATACTTATATGAAATTATTAAAAAGACAATTGTAGAAATGGATTTACCTAAAGATACCTGCGCTATATCTTTTTTTGTAAATGCAAATGAAGAGAATCGATACGATAAATATTCGAATTTACCGGAATTTGTTATTAACTATAGTACAGAATCAGATTTAGAAGAGGCGGATGAAGAAGAAAAATGGAATTGTCCGCTTTGGGAATCAGATCATGAAGTCTGGATTATTGACTATGAAGAAACAAATAATGAAAGTGCAGATGCTCTTTTAAAATGGCTTTTGGATGCAGGTATTTATAATATAGGAGAGGAAGATTTTGAAAACTGCTATGATTCCACAGGCAATTATATAGGAAAAGGGCCAGTGGGATGTTACGAGCTTACTATGCTGGTAAGTAAAATTGCAAAACAATTACAGGAAGAAGGTTTTTTAAAAGAACAGGTAGGAAAAGAAATTCCAATTATTATCTGTGATTATGAATTTACCTGGTATGTGGTTGAGGCGACTCAAAACGCAAATCCCGACTATTTAATTGATGAATATATGCAGTTTGTGAATAATATGTAGTGTATATGCTGCCGGAAATTTTGATATCATTCATGGTGCAAAAGCATCAGCCATTATATACAGCATCTAATAAATATGATACATGATACAAGAGAGCTACGAACCGTATTCTGCGGAAAAGTAGCTCTTTTGCGTTATTGTCAAAAAAATGTTCTCTATTGACATTCTCGATAATCGAGATATAATATAATTACAGGATACTCGATAATCGAGAATTGGAGGTGACTATGTGGCAAGAGCAAAATTTCAAACACTTACGGAGCAAATGTTTTATACATTGCTTTGTTTGAAAGAGGAATGTTATGGTATGGATATTTTAGATCGGGTTCCAAGAATGACTAATTATAGGGTTAATATTGGCTCCGGTACTCTGTATACCTTGCTTGAACAATTTCTGGAAGCAGAAATGATACGGGAAACGAAGGTTGAGGGAAGACGCCGCAGTTACATTCTTACGGATAAAGGACGGGAAATGTTACGGAGAGAATATATTCGTCTTGCGGAACAGTTAAAAGATTATTGTTTGATTTTTGGAAAGGAGGAAAGCCTATGAAGACCCTGAAAAAAAGAATTGAAACCTTCTCATTTTTTGACCATGCTGGAATCAGCAGGCATTTAGAAGAAATGGCTTCTAAAGGATGGATGATTGAAAAACTTACGAATTTCACCTGGGTTTATCATCGCATCGAACCAAAGAAAGTAAAGTTTACAGTCTCCTATTATCCAAAGGCATCAGAATTTGATCCTGAACCTTCCGAAGAACAGAAAATATTCCATGAATTTTGTTTGCATACCGGGTGGAAACTGGCTTGTACTTCTGCACAATTACAGATATTTTTTAACGAAAGAGAAAACCCTGTTCCGATCGAAACAGAGCCAACATTAGAAGTAGAGAGTATTCATGCTTCGGCTAAAAAGAGCTTTCTTCCATCCTATTTTCTGCTGCTTCTGATTTCTCTTATGAATGGTGGTTTATTCATCAGCGGTATGTTAGGAGACCCGATTGGTCAGTTTTCAAGCCCGACTAAGCTTTTTACAGGATTTTGTTTTCTGGTGTTGTTCATTATCTGCATGATGGAGCTGGTTTGCTATTTCAGTTGGTATAGAAAGGCAATGAAAGTGGCAGAACAGGGAGCGTTTCTGGAACCGGTAAGTACATCAAAATTCCAAAAAGTGATTTTAATTATTATACTCATTGGGGCGATTTATTGGGGGATCAATTTTATCCTCTGTGGAGATAAACTTCGTAGATGGGTCGGTATTATCATGTGTTTCTATATGCCTGGATTGATATTTTTTGTAAATGCTACGAAAAATTATCTAAAACGAAAAAAAGCTTCTCGTGGTGTCAACCGAACCATCACGCTGCTTGTTGATTTTGTGCTTGCTTTTGGATTTATCGGAATAATCACCTTTGGCACTATGAAGTTGTCCTCCATGGGATTCTTTGCAGAAGATTCAGAAGAAACCTACGAACACGGCGGAATAACCTGGATTATCCGCAATGATGAACTTCCTCTAACTGTGGAAGATTTAATCGGTGAGGAGCACGAAGGCTACATTAAAGAACGTCATGGAGAAGAATCTCTGTTGATAGGGGAATTTGTATTGCGTCAGTATCCTCGTTTTGATACTGAAAACTACAGGGAACTTCCGAGCCTGGAGTATACAATAGTCAATGTCAAACTATCTGCACTCTATGGCATTTGCAAAGAACGGTTGATTTATGAAGGGGAAGTTTTGCATCCGACAGAAGAAAAGCGTTATGAAAAACAAGATGCTTCTCCCTGGGGAGCAAATGAAGTATACCGATTGTATGACCCTCAATATGGCTGGGAGAATGATTATCTGTTGTGCTATGACGATATTCTTGTAGAAATCAGCTTTGATTGGGAACCTGCTGCTGAGCAGATGCAGATTACAGGAAAAAAACTTAATCCATAATCTTGATATGAGAAATACTGCTTGACATTGACGTTACGTAACCGTTTATACTTCAAAGCGGGAGGTGCAGATGGAATATACAATAAAAAAGCTGGCACAGATGTCAGGTGTAAGTACGCGGACGCTGCGGTATTATGATGAAATCGGTTTGTTGTGTCCGACAAGAATTTCATCCAACGGTTACCGTATTTACGGGCAAAAGGAAATTGACCTGTTGCAGCAGATTTTATTTTACAGGGAACTCGGCATGAGTTTGAAGGAAATAGATCATATTTTGAAGGACCCTGAATTTGACCGGGAAAATGCACTTTACAGTCATTTATCTGCGCTTCTCCTGAAAAAAAGTCAAATAGAACTGCTGATTGACAATGTGAGTCGGACAATCAGCGCCATGAAAGGAGAATGTGTTATGCACGATCGTGAAAAATTTGAAGGTTTCAAGCAGAAAATGGTAGATGACAATGAAGCGAAATATGGAAAGGAAATTCGGGAGAAATATGGTGACAAAGCGGTAGATGAGTCCAATTCCAGGGTTAAAGGAATGAGTGAAGCCAAATGGCAGCAGGCTCAGGAATTAAGCGAGCTGATCAACCGCACGTTAAAGGAAGCGTTTGAGGAAGGCGACCCGGCTGGCGAGACTGCGCAAAAGGCGTGCGCGCTGCATAAAGAATGGCTGTGCATGTTCTGGCCCGAAGGAATGTATTCGCCGCAGGCACATAAAATTCTCGCAGAAAGTTATGTCGCAGACGAGCGTTTCACGGCATATTATGATAAAATTGCAGCAGGCTGCGCGAAATTCCTCCGCGATGCGATTTGTATTTACTGTGGAGAAGAGTAGAAAAATATAAAGTAAGATTGCAGGGGGGCAAACAGGTGGATATTAATTTGAAGGAATATGAAAAATATCTGGATATTCCTTATGTGAAGCTGCATTTTACAGTGCGCATGAAGGAGGATTGTCATCTTCCGAGGAGCAAAACGTCTGCTCTGCGAGGCGGTACGGGGCAGATGCTGATTCTGCAAAACTGTATCCATTTTCAGACAGCGCTTCGGGATGAAGACTGTGCAGGCTGTAATTGCCGTGAAGAATGCCTGGTACAGCGTTTTCTGTACACTCCGATGGTAGTACAGCCTTCCTTTTCTGCTGATAAATTAAGTATGGGTTATCTTTTTGAATGTGAAAATTATCATGAAACTTTTTATGCAGGAGACACATTTGAATTTAACGTTATTTTATTTGGCAAAAGCCGGGTGTACCTGAATCTGCTGTTGCAGGCTATGTGGGCTTTGGGGCAGCGGGGACTGGGAAAGGACAAAGGAAGATTTGAAATTGTACGCATTTTAAATTCCAGAAAAGAGGATATTCTCGTATCCAGCTCCTATGGAATGCAGATTTTAAAGGAAAAATATCTCCCTGAGACTCTAAGCAGCTATGTCCTTTTTCGAATGAAGCAGCTGCAGAAAATCGGATGCAGCAATGTCATAAAATTCCAGACAGAAACAGCTCTGAAGTATCAGAAAAAAATGATAACAGAGTTTAATATGGAAGCGATTGCCGTCAATCTGGCGAGAAAAATTTATTTATTTAACTGCTTTGAAGGAACCGACGCAGGCAGAGAAATGGCATTTGAAGATTTTTCGAAGGCATTAACAGCCAGGCTGCCGAGGATTCAATACCAGAAAATAGTCCCCATACAGGTAAAAAGATTTTCCAGCAGGCAAATGAGCAGCATGTGGCTGGAAGGAATCCGCGGAGAAGTCCGTCTTGACCATATCCCAGATGAAATGCTGCCCTATCTTCTTGCCGGAGAAATTATGCATATCGGAAAAAATACCAGTTTTGGATTCGGCAGATATCGAATTTTCTAGAAAATAGGAACTCTAAGATAGAAAATAGCAACTCTCACGGTAAACGCAAGCTTTTTATAATAGTTTATTTTATTGTTATAAAAGGCTGTGAAGGCTCCATTACAGTACGATCCTGTTCGGGGACGCGCTCTCGCTCGGATC
>JAUNPP010000120.1 GCA_030536685.1 Lachnospiraceae bacterium | reverse complement strand
CTGAAATTTCTATCCGAACATCCATGTCGGATTACAAAAAAGAAGAATGGCTCGTCAATCTGCCGCTGTATGCGATAGATCAGCTTAAGGTTGTAACCGATTTACTCTATGACATTTAATAGGAAACCAGTTCTGAATCAGATAAAGATGCAATTTCTTCGTTAGATAAATTACCGGGTTTACCTACATAATGCAATGTGGCAGCCTTTTCTGTTTTCAAGGCGGAAAAATCATCAGATTCTGTCCCCGCTATGCACATAGCTGAGCTGATCGCCCATGATTTCCTTCATAATATCATAAGGAATAAGACCTGTACAATGTCCGGTGTAAAAATGCGTAGGATACTGTTTCAGTTCTCTGGCGGTCTGACGGATGAGTTCAAAATCCTCTTCGGTATATCCGTTTTTCTTCCTCATATGAAAACCGCTGATAACAGCATCAGGAACACGGCCTGTCAGTTTTTTACAGGCATCCAAAATATTCAGAACACCATTGTGGGCACAGCCGGAGAACAGCAGGAGCCGGTCTTTAAAAGAAATCAGCAGATACTGTTCATGCTCCATCTGATCAACGATAAAGCCATCATCAGTTTTTCGTTTCAATTCCAGATTTCCTGCCGGCCACAATCTGCGACCGGTGACATTGGTAAACAGAAAAAGCTCCTCATCAATACGCAGATTATCCCTTACCATAATAACCTGAGGCAGATTTCTAATCTCAGGATTCAAACCGATATACTTTTCCATCTGTTCATTTTTATGATACAAAGGTTCAAACGCACAATCTCTGATATAGATTCCAGCATGAGGATTCTGCTTCGCAAAAGCCAGAATTCCACCGCCATGATCATAGTGCCCATGACTTAAAATTACAGAATCAACCTCCCTAAGATCAATCCCCAGCGCTTCTGCATTCATAAGAAAAGCATCCGTAGCGCCAGTATCCACCAGCAGCTTATGTTTATCCGTTTCAACATAAAAACTCAATCCATGCTCAAAAGCACAACCACTCTCCCCAGCGGTATTTTCAATCAGATTTACAATCCTCAACCCGCAATCATCAGAAATCCCCACAAAAGAATCCCCCCTGTTTCCCCACGGCATTTGAATCCTATCCATAATCAGTAAACCTCCATCATTTTTACTCATTTTTACCTTCAGTATACCTATTTCTCCCAGGAAAAGCAATCGCCCCACTCCCCACAACCACGGTAAACGCATGCTTTTCCAGTGTCTGTTAAATCTGTAAAGTATCACAAAACTGCGGCGGCGCAATTACTTAGAGATATTGATCACTACTTTATCAAGGTTTTCTGTAAAGTATCACAAAACTGCAGCGGCGGAATTACAGTACAATCCTGTGAAAGGGACCATAGAGAACGCCGGCACTTAACGATCGGGCTGTCTGAAAGACAGTTCGAGAGTTTAGTACCGCTGCGTTCGATCCGAGCGAGAGCGCGTCCCCGAACAGGAATGTACTGTAATGGAGCCTTCACATATTTTTTGCATTAATAGAAAAACCGCTATTAAAAATACGCATTTACCCTGTACCCGCTACTTTTTTATTGACGTATTTGTAGACTTCGTATAAACTAAGTAAATATGAATTGTATAAATTGTGTATTTAAGAACATAGATGAAGAAAGGAGCCGCGAAGATGGATACTTTACAGATTTTAGAAGATTTACAGAAAAGAGCACAGGAGGATGAAGAGTTTCGAAAACTTCTGATGGAAACACGGAAAGCTGAAAAGCCGCTGGAGGCATTTTGCTGCAAATGCAGAGAATTGGGTTATCCGCTTTATGAGATGGATTTGGTCAGCGCCGGAGAGGATTTTTATGCGTCTATGAGACGCAGTACGAATGGCGGAGGGGAAAATTCACCTAAATTAGAGGGCGAGGATGATTTCTACGAAATGTTTTTCTGCGCGATACAGAAGTTTTAACCTGTGGGAATGTTACCGATGAAAAAGAAGCGTAATTTGAGATGGAAGCTGAATGGAAATCGTGGTGATCGTCCAGAGTCTTCTGCGGGCTGGCGCCGGGAGTTTCATATGATCTGGCTGCTGGCGGTTCCGACGGTGATCGAACAGTTTTTAATGACTGTGGTACAGTATGCCGATACCGCGATGGTGGGGCAGCTGGGTGCGGAGGCATCAGCGGCTGTGGGAGTAACTTCCACGATGATGTGGCTGACAAATGCTCCGTTAAATGCAATTGGTATTGCTGTGCTGGCTGTGATTGCGCGTCATTACGGAGCGGGGAGAAAGGATCTGGCACGTAATGCGGCAGAACAGGCAGTTTTGCTTGTGGGAATTGCAGGCGTACTGGAAGGGATTCTGATGACGGGACTTAGTCCCTTGATTCCCGTATGGCTGGGAGCAGACCCGTCGATACAGAGGAATGCGTTTTTATATTACTGCATTGTTAGTATTCCGATGGTGTTCAGGGCGTCTATCATCATATTGGGAGCGGCAATCCGCGCTCTGAAGGACACGCGGGGGCCGATGCTTGTGAATGTGATGATGAATATTTTGAATCTGGTATTGAATTTTCTGCTGATCTATCCATTTCGAACCGTTAAACTGGCGGGCATTTCACTGATTCTTCCGGGAGCGGGCCTTGGAGTTGCAGGAGCGGCTCTTGCAACGGCAATTTCCTATGCTGCAGGCGGAATCATGATGTTTGTCCTGTTTTACAGAAAAAAGGATTTTTCCATCTGCTTTCGGAAAATCCGTTATCATCGCAGCGTAATGAGAAATTGTGTGGGAATTGCAATACCGGTGGCGATGGAACGAATCTGTGTGTGTCTGGGGCATGTGGTTTTCACAGGTCAGGTGACGGGATTTGGTACCATTGCGCTTGCGGCACATTCTATCGCTTTAACTGCAGAGCAGGCATTTTACATACCCGGTTACGGAATGCAGGCAGCTGTTTCCACCCTGATCGGCAATGCTTTGGGAGAGCGCAATGAAGCCAAGCTAAAGCATATCAGCAGGATTTCCATTGCGATCGCTGTGGCTGTTATGGCAGTTACAGGGGCAGCCCTGTTCTGGAAAGCGGAGTTTATGATGCGTTTATTTACACAGGATAAGGCAGTAATCGCAGCCGGAGAGCAGGTGCTTCGAATGGTAGCGGTTTCAGAACCGATATACGGAGCTGTTATTATTCTGGAGGGAATTTACAATGGAGCCGGATATACAAAAACGCCGCTGTGGATCTCACTTTTTTCCATGTGGGGGATTCGGATCTGCGGCACCTGGATTTGTCTGCGCCTGTTTGGCGGAGGACTGAAAACGGCCTGGCTCTGTATGATAGCAGACAATGTAAGCAGATGTATATTATCTGTTTTCGTTTATTTCAGAGGAAAATGGAAACAGATGGAACATTAGAGCGAAAAACGTGGAGGAAAAGAGATGGGTATTGTTCTTGGAATTGATGTAGGAGGGAGCACTACAAAGATTATAGGGCTGGAGAATGAAAAAATGAAACTTCCGGTTTCTGTAAAAGCAAGTGACCCGGTTGCATCTTTATTTGGAGCATTTGGAAAGTTTATGTATGAAAACCAGGTAGGTCTGGATGAAATTGAACATATTATGATTACCGGTGTAGGAAGCTCAGGCGTCAGCCAGAAATTATATGGACTTCCGACCTCACGTGCTGACGAGTTTATCGCTGACGGACTGGGCGGCAAATATTTTACCGGTCTGGACAGACAGATCGTGGTCAGTATGGGAACGGGAACTTCGCTGGTGCAGGTGGATGAAAATGGAATCCGTCATATCGGGGGAATCGGCGTCGGCGGCGGCACGATTGTCGGGCTTTCCAGCCTGATGCTAGGAACTCATAATATGGCAGAGATCATTGCGATGGCAGAACAGGGCGATATTACCCGGATTGACCTGCAGATTAAGGATATTTCACATGAAGAGCTGACAGACCTCCCGATGGAAGCGACAGCCTCCAATTTCGGAAAGGTACGCGGAACGGTATCACATGAGGATATTGCGGTTGGAATTGTAAATATGGTTCTTCAATGTATTGGGAAGGCAGCGGTGTTATCTTCTCTAAACAGTGGAATCAGGGATTTTGTGCTGATTGGAAATCTGGCAAAGCTGCCTCAGTCGGTTCAGGTCACAAAGGATTTTGAGAAAATGTTTCATGTCAGATTTCACATACCGGAATATGCAGAGTATTCAACCGCTTTAGGAGCAGCGCTTGTCTATCTGAATGACATGGAGTATGTGAGTCTGTAGATTGTATGGAGCTGCAGAAGTTACTGTTCAGAGATTTCTGGACAGTAGAGGCGTTCAGGGGACGCAAGCTGTCTATGATACGAAGTCTGTCCGGGGCTAAGGGGTGCTTTCAGCACCAATACGCCCCTTGCAGACTTGCATCATAGACAGCTTGCTGGTTTTTGCAGCTTTTACTGTCATAAAATTCTGAATAGCTGTGAGAGGGTAGACGCGTAAACCTGACAATTCTTATTCATTTTAACTACGGCTTGGAAGCAGCGCTAAATAAAACAGAGTGTGAACAGTAATTTGCAGAAAATACTTGACATAGGGTGCGAACCCTGCTATATTTTTTGATATAAAAGGGAGTAGCTGGCACGGATCGCAGCTGGTTTAGGGCTTGATTATTTTGATTCGTGTTTACAGGGTCGTCAGTACGATTCTCCGTAAGGGAATCCGGTTTTGTAATTAGCGGCGAGACTTTTGTTGTAATTTTATTTGATTGCGGCAAAAGCCTCGCTTTTTGTTGCAAAATCTTATTTTTTCAGGAGGAACTCTTATGGAAATGGTTCTTGATTTTGTTTTGTTGGCAGTTGGTTTTTTGATGCTGGTAAAGGGCGCAGACTGGTTTGTGGATGGTTCTGCGGGTATTGCGGCTAAGTTTGGAATACCTCAGCTGGTGATTGGTTTGACAATTGTAGCGATGGGAACCAGCGCACCGGAGGCGGCGGTTAGTATCACGGCTGCTTTAAAGGGAAATGCGGATATTACCATTGGCAATATCGTGGGCAGCAATATTTTGAATGTGCTGATCATCCTTGGTATTTCAGCTTGTATTACAGCGCTGGCGGTGGCTAAGTCTACGGTTCGTGTGGAAATCCCGTTTATGATTGGAATTACAATGCTGCTTTTGCTCCTGGGATGGGATGGAACGATTCGTTTTGTGGAAGGCATTATTTTATGGATTGCTTTTATTCTGTATCTGGTCTATCTGTTTTTTATGGCTAAGAATAATCCGGAGGAGACTGCGGAGGAAGCAAAAAACAGACCCTGGTGGCAGCTGTTTCTGTTTACGGCGGCTGGTCTTGTGCTGATCGTGCTGGGAAGTGACGTAACGGTTGATGCTGCGACTGGTATTGCAAGAATTGCAGGCTTAAGTGAACGTTTTATCGGACTGACGATTGTAGCGCTTGGAACTTCACTGCCGGAGCTGTTTACCTCAGTATCTGCGGCGCGCAAGGGGAATGCGGATATCGCAATCGGCAACATCGTGGGAAGCAATATTTTTAATATCCTTTTTGTAGTAGGAACTTCCGCGCTGGTAACTCCGATTCCTTTTGCAGCAGGTTTTCGAATTGATACCTTGATTGCAGCTGCAGCCGGAGTTCTGCTTCTGATCAGCTGTTTTAAGAGCAAAAAGCTGAATCGTACAGCCGGTATCGCAATGCTGGTTTCCTATGCGGCATATTTTATCTATCTGATGCGGTAGTATATAGTATTCGTTACAATGCGGTAGTATAGAGTATCCGTCACAATTGACATAAGCTATGCAAACAATACAGATCAGCCTTATGATGTACTTATAAAAATACATTATGAGGCTGTTTTTTTTGCTTGAAAGAATCTGCAGAAAATTGTATACTTTTTGTATATTGTTAGATGTCAAACAATATGACAGGAGGAAAATACGTTTATGACGGATAATAATTTTACAGAGGGCAGAATCAGCGGCAAGCTTTTGAAATTTATGATTCCCATACTGGGTGCGCTGGTTTTGCAGGCTATGTATGGGGCTGTTGATGTATTGATCGTAGGACAGTTTGGTACAACAGCCGGAATTTCTGCCGTTTCTACGGGCAGCAGTATTGTGAATCTGGTTATTTTTACTGTAACAGGTCTGGCTATGGGTATCACTGTTTTGATCGGAGTTTATCTGGGACAGAAAAAAGAAAAACGGATCGGAAAGGTGATCGGCGGTGCAATCTGCTTTTTTGCAGTTGTCTCAGTTGTGCTGGCGGTGCTGATGCTGGTTTTTGCAAGACCATTGGTTATGCTTATGCAGGCGCCGGAAGAAGCAGTGGATCTTACTATTACATATGTACGCATCTGCGGCGGCGGAATGATTTTTGTTATTGCTTATAATGTAATCAGCAGTGTTTTCCGCGGATTGGGAAATTCCAAACTGCCGCTTATTTTTGTGGCAATCGCTTGTGTTGTAAATATTTTCGGAGATCTGTTCTTTGTAGCCGTATTGAAGATGAATGTAGCGGGTGCGGCTCTGGCAACGATTATGGCACAGGCTGTAAGTGTGGCATTGTCTCTGATCATTATAAGAAAACAGCAGCTTCCTTTTACCATAAGCAGAGAAGATATCTGTTTTAATCCGGAAATCCGGAATTTTGTTCGTGTAGGTGCGCCGATTGCACTGCAGGAAATTTTGACAGAGCTTTCTTTTCTGGCATTGTGCGCTTTTATTAACCGTTTGGGGCTGGAAGCTTCGTCCGGCTATGGAGTTGCCAATAAAATCGTAGCATTTGTTATGCTGGTGCCTGGTTCTCTGATGCAGTCGATTTCTTCCTTTGTGGCACAGAATGTAGGCGCAGGAAAGGAAAAGAGGGCACGTCAGACGATGCTCTGCGGTATGGCTATCGGGGCAGGAATCGGTGTCTTCATCGGTTTGGCAGCTTTCCTGAGGGGAGATCTGCTGGCAGCGTTTTTCAGCAGTGACGCAGCAGTAATCGCAAGGGCATTTGAATATTTGAAAGGTTTTGCACTTGAAGCGGTTGTTACCTCGATCATGTTTTCTTACATTGGTTACTATAATGGACATGGACAAACCTTATTTGTCATGCTTCAGGGTCTGGCTCAGACTTTTATCGTGCGTCTGCCGATGTCTTATTTTATGAGTATTCAGCCGGAAGCGACTCTGACTCAGATTGGTCTGGCAGCTCCCGCGGCAACCATATTCGGTATTATAATCAACACAATTTATTTCCGGTATTACACATCCCGCAAAATGCGCAGAGAATAAGGCTTCTTATCCTGCGCAAGCGGCGATAGGTTAAAAAACCGCATCACACAAGTCATGACCTGATGTGATGCGGCTTTATTTTACTTCATTATAACTCTGTGGAATACTTTTTTGCCTTTTTTGATTTTAATTCCGTTTTTCAGCTGTTCATCGGTTATTTTTGTGTCGATAGCGGTTACTTTTTCGCCGTCGATGGATACGCCGCCCTGCTGAACCAGTTTTCTTGCTTCACCGTTTGATTTGGTTAAGCCGCAGACTGTCATCAGGTTGAGGATGCCGATTGCGCCGTTTGTCAGCTGTTCAGCGGTCAGCTCTGTTGTAGGCATATGAGTGTCATCACCGCCGCCTGCAAAGAGGGCGTGAGAAGCTGTTTTTGCTTTGTTGGCTTCTTCTTCGCCGTGAACCAGAGCAGTCAGCTCGTAAGCCAGGATTTCTTTTGCCTCATTTAACTGGCTTCCTTCCCATTTATCCATTTCATCGATCTGTTCCAGAGGCAAGAACGTCAGCATGCGGATGCATTTCAGCACGTCGGAGTCACCGACATTGCGCCAGTACTGGAAGAATTCGAAAGGAGAGGTCTTGTTGGGATCAAGCCATACAGCGCCGCTGGCGGTTTTGCCCATTTTCTTGCCTTCGGAGTTCATCAGCAGGGTGATAGTCATCGCGTAAGCATCCTTGTCCAGCTTACGGCGAATCAGTTCGGTACCGCCCAGCATGTTGGACCACTGGTCATTGCCGCCGAACTGCATATTACAGCCGTAGTGCTGGAATAAATGATAGAAGTCGTAGGACTGCATGATCATGTAGTTAAATTCAAGGAAGGAGAGTCCTTTTTCCATACGCTGTTTGTAGCATTCTGCACGCAGCATGTTGTTAACGGAGAAGCAGGCGCCAACTTCACGAAGTAAATCGATGTAGTTCAGCTTCAGCAGCCAGTCAGCATTGTTGACCATGATTGCTTTATCTTCACCGAATTCAATGAAACGCTCCATCTGTTTTTTGAAGCAGTCGCAGTTGTGCTGGATGACTTCAGGAGTCATCATGGAACGCATGTCAGTACGGCCTGAAGGGTCGCCTACATAGCCGGTGCCGCCACCAATCAGAACAACGGGCTTGTTGCCTGCCATCTGCAGACGCTTCATCAGGCAAAGCGCCATAAAGTGACCTACATGCAGGGAATCTGCTGTGGGGTCAAATCCAATATAAAAGGTTGCCTTTCCGTTATTTACCAAATCTCTAATTTCTTTTTCATCCGTAACCTGCGCAATCAGACCGCGGGCTACCAGTTCGTCATAAATCTGCATAGATAAAACTCCTTTTTCGTAATAAATGAATCGGTATAAAAGAAAATAGTAATTTTTTATAAAAATCATATCTTTCCGTTATACTATGATTAGAAAATATAATAGGAAGTTTCCTATTATACAAAAAAGCCCCTGCTTTGATCGCTCAAAGCAGAGGGCATAATATGCGGTACCACCTCTGGTTTAAAAGTTCTTCACAGAACTTTCCTTATGGAGTGCTATCACACCCCTGCGCTGTATCGGGCGCTCCCGTCAGTTCCTAATAAACAGAGTAAAATAAAAATGCTGCTCTGGTTGTTCAGACTGCGGCTCCGGGATGTACTTCGATGCTGTACAGCTGCATTCTTTCACCAACCGAATGCTCTCTGAAAGCGGTGATCAGACCTACTTCTTCCCTTCAAAGCCTTGTTTCATTGAATTCAAAACTCATTATAGCCGATAAAAACAAAAATGTAAAGCAGAAATTTCCTGCAGCACAACTAAACTCTCGAACTGTCACTCCCGCGTCTGTCTCCCCACAGCTGTTCAGCATTTCATGACAGTAGAAGCTACAAAAACCAGCAAGCCGACTATGATACAAGTCTGTTGGGGCGTATTGGTGCTGAAAGCACCCCTTAGCCCCGGACAGACCTGTATCATAGTTGGCTTGCGTCCCCTGGACTTCTCTAATGTCCGGAAATATCTGAACAGTAAATTTATACTGCCTGCTGTTTTACCAGTGCGATTGCACGTCTTACCGGAGGAAGCATGAGGATTACAACGGTGGCAATTAATTCCGGTACAATATAGGTTGCATTATAGCCCAGCGTGTAAAGCATGGGATTCATACTTTCCGGCGCATAGGATGCAAAGAAGATATAACCGGAAATTACGTGACAGATGTATCTGCCGATACAGCCTGTGATATATCCGATTACAAGACCATGTTTTGCCTTATAAAAGAAACCGGAGAGACCGAGAGCTGCAAAAGCAGCAGGGTAATCCAGAATGACCTGCAGAGGGGCATAAATATACGGGCCGGTGATCAGCTGAAGGATACCATAGGCAACGCCGGTGATCAGACCGACTCTGGGGCCGTAAAAATAACCGATCAGGCAGATGAACAGCATACTGAA
Organism: Lachnospiraceae bacterium; assembly: GCA_030536685.1. Classification (GTDB taxonomy): domain Bacteria; phylum Bacillota; class Clostridia; order Lachnospirales; family Lachnospiraceae; genus TWA4. The sequence goes on along the minus strand of JAUNPP010000120.1, from coordinate 482 downwards.
CATGGTGATGGAACCTCCAAATGGCAGAGATGCAAACTTTATAAATGAAGCAATTACCGCCAGCGCCATGGCAGCGGAACAGAAAACCAGCTGTTTGGTCTTCATAGGACGATGCTTCTGACGGCCGATATTGGGTAAAACGATCAGAAGCAGAATTAAAGCAGCTGCTAAAACTGCATAACCTGCTGGCTTCAGCAGATATTCAGCGTTTTGCGCATCATAGGTTAAAAAAAGGGACATGACATTTTCTCCTTCCTGTATAACTGAAATATGTCAGTAATTCTAATGTATCATACATCGAAAATGATAGAAGTGCAATCAGAAAATAGAATAGGGTGAAGGCAAGCTTTGTATGGCAGCTTATTTTGTTTTTATAAAAGGCTGTGAATGCTCCATTACAGTAATATCCTGTTCGGGGACGCGCTCCCGCTCGGATCGAACGCAGCGGAACTAAACTCTCGAACTGTCTTTCAGACAGCCCG
>JAUNPP010000119.1 GCA_030536685.1 Lachnospiraceae bacterium | reverse complement strand
AGTATAGAGACAACAAAGAGTATGGAGAATACAAAGAGAGAAAAAGGACACTGTTTCGCGGCAGTGTCCTTTTTACTTTTTACTATTACTTTTCGTGAATATATTTATTGTAAAAATACTGAATGATATCTCTTCTTTTGACCAGACCGATAAAAATGTTGTCATCATCCACAACCGGAACGAAATTCTGCTGCATGGATTTTTTGAAGACTTCTTCCAGTGTTGCATCAATGCTGACAGGAGAATAGTTCCTCCGTGTGTCCAGAAGAGAAATCGGTGTCCGGCTGATCTGCTCGATACTGCAGGAGAATGAATTCTTCATGTTGTAGAGAAGATCTCCTTCTGTAATAATACCGGAATAGCGGCCTTCCCTGTCAATCATGGGAACCACCGAGTAACGGTACTGCTCCATGATATCCAGTGTCTCCTGCAGAGTCGAATCTGTGCTGACATAAGCCACTTCACTTTTAGGTGTTAAAAAAAATAAAATATTCATAATAACAAATGCTCCTTCTGCATTCTTGAATCTTAGTGCTGACTTCAACAATATTATACAATAAAACACGAAATGCGCCAATTACCAAATTATGTATTTTATATAAAAAAAGTATGAAAAGTTGCTGTTTAGAGATTTCTGGACAGCAGGGGGGCTTTCAGCACCAATACGCCAGCAATGATGAAAATTTACAGGTGCCAGCAATGATGAAAATTTCCAGGTTGACAAATGGGGGGAAATCTCATACAATTTATAGCAGGTGAAAAAGCAATGAAGGAAAAGAGTAGTTCTGAACAGATTCTAAAGAGAGGAATGTCATCGGCTGAAAGCATTCTGAATACGAAGCAGAGCGAAGTGCGTTCCGGAGCTGATTTGGTGAAGCTGACAGAGGGGCAGCGGTAGCTGGATTCGTTTTCCGCGTTAAGGAGTTTGAGGAAGAACTGACAGGATGTGATGCTGTCAGATTCTTTGAAAAAGAGTGGAACCGCGTAGATACGTCTCTTGTATGTGTGACAGATACATACAGGAGATTTTTTTTAGCTGCACTCGTATCGGGCATTTGTTGTCCTGCACAGTAACCTTGTGTTTCCTGCTGCAGAAAAGCTTTGCAGGAAAATGGTATTTCTGAAGAAAGGATTTTTATATGAGGCTGGTTGATTTTATTAAAGAAGAGATAGCAGTGGTCAGAGAACGGGATCCGGCGATTCACTCGGATCTTGAGGTTTTTCTGTATCCGACATTTCATGCGATAATCCGATATCGTCTGGCACATAAGCTTTATATGCGAAAACATTATTTCCTTGCCAGATGGATTTCACAGCGTGCAGCGCATGTGACGGGAATTGAGATCCACCCGGGCGCACGGATTGGAAAGGGCCTGTTTATTGACCACGGTCATGGTGTGATCATCGGAGAAACTACAGAAATTGGCGATAACTGTACGCTCTACCAGGGAGTTACTCTGGGAGGTAACGGAAAGGAAAAGGGGAAACGTCATCCTACCATTGGAAACAATGTAATGGTAAGTGCCGGAGCCAAGGTCCTGGGATCCTTTAAAATCGGAGATAATGTGAAGATTGGCGCAGGTTCTGTGGTAATTCGCCCGGTTCCTTCCAATTCTACCGTAGTTGGCGTACCCGGCCGTGTGGTAAAGCGCAACAATGTGCGGACACCGCAGCAGGATCTGGAGCAGATCAATCTGCCTGATCCCGTAAAGCAGGATCTGATGCAGCTGAGGGAAGAACAGGAACGTCTCAGAGCAGATTATGAAAGCCTGAAGGCCCAGCTGGAAAATCAGAACAGAAAAAGCAGTAAAGGAGAAGAAGATGAAGATTTATAATACACTTACAAAACAAAAAGAAGAATTTGTACCTATTGAAGAAGGAAAAGTACGCATGTACGTGTGCGGACCTACTGTGTATAACTATATTCATATCGGCAATGCGCGCCCGATGATCATGTTTGATACGGTCAGAAGATATTTTGAATATAAGGGGTATGATGTAAATTACGTATCCAATTTTACAGATGTAGATGATAAGATCATCAAAGCGGCGATTGCAGAGGGAACGGATGCGCAGACAATCTCACAGCGTTATATTGAGGAGTGCAAAAAAGATATGGATGCCATGAATGTAAAACCTGCTACGACAAATCCTCTGGCAACTCAGGAAATCGATGGTATGATTCAGATGATTTCCACACTGATTGAGAAAGGTCATGCGTATGTGGCAGCAGATGGCACCGTATATTTCCGCACACGTTCCTTTAAGGAATATGGCAAGCTTTCTCATAAAAATCTGGATGATCTGCAGGCTGGACATCGTGAAATTAAAGTAACCGGAGAATCTGCGAAGGAAGATGACTTTGATTTTGTTCTCTGGAAACCGAAAAAAGAAGGAGAGCCTTTCTGGAAATCCCCGTGGTGTGATGGACGCCCGGGCTGGCATATTGAATGTTCTGTTATGGCAAAGCACTATCTGGGAGATGAAATTGACATTCATGCAGGCGGTGAAGATCTGATCTTCCCTCATCATGAAAATGAAATTGCCCAGAGTGAATGCTGTAATGATAAGATTTTCTCAAGATATTGGATGCATAATGGATTTTTAAATATTGACAATAAGAAAATGTCCAAATCTCTTGGTAATTTCTTTACCGTAAGAGAAATTGGTGAAAAATATGACCTGCAGGTACTTCGTTTCTTTATGCTGAGCGCACATTACAGAAGTCCTCTGAACTTCAGCGCAGAGCTGATGGAAGCCAGCAAAAACGGTCTGGAGCGTATTCTGACAGCAGTAGAGCGTACAAAAGAGATGGCTGAAAAAGCAGCCGGAGAAATGACAGAAAAAGAACAGGCGATCATCGATGGGGATATGGCAGCGCTGGTACGCAAGTATGAAGAAGCCATGGAGGATGATTTTAATACAGCAGATGCCGTTTCTGCAATTTTCGAGCTGGTTAAGCTGATGAATACAGCAGTTACAGAGGAAACCTCCAAAGCATTTGACCTGGCGCTTCTGGAAGAAACCGAGCGTCTCTGTGATATTCTGGGAATTATTACAGAGAAAAAGGAAGAGCTGCTGGATGCGGATATTGAAGCTCTTATTGCAAAACGTCAGGAAGCAAGAAAATCAAAGAATTTTGCTCTGGCAGATCAGATTCGTGATGAGCTGGCAGCAAAAGGTATTCTTTTAAAAGATACCAGAGAAGGTGTTAAATGGACAAAGGCATAAATCAGAGCTTTCTTTCGCAGACAGAAGATATATTCCGACTCTCCAAACCGGATCCGGCTTCCTATTCCGGGCTTTCGCTTGCATTTATCGGAGACGGAGTCTACGAGCTGCTGATCCGCACTTTGATTATCAGCAGAGGAAATATGCAGGTGCAGAAGATGCACCGCCAGTGCAGCGAGCTGGTAAAGGCATCCACGCAGTCGGTTATGATCCAGCGGATTTTTGACCAGCTGACCGAGGCAGAGCAGGCGGTCTGTAAAAGAGGTCGTAATGCAAAACCGCATACCAAGGCGAAAAATGCAACAACAGAAGATTATCTGTGGGCTACCGGGCTGGAAGCACTCTGCGGCTGGCTGTATTTGAATCATGAGCAGGAACGGCTTATGGAAATTGTTCAAACGGGACTTGCGGCTATCGGGTATGAAGTGTAAAAAGGAGTATTTTGAATATATGAGATATGAAGAATCTACGATAGAGGGACGCAATGCGGTGCTGGAAGCGTTTCGTTCAGGGAAAACCATTGACCGTCTTTTTGTGCAGGATGGATGCAAGGACGGCCCGGTGCAGACTATTTTAAGAGAAGCGAAAAAACATGATACGATTATACAGTTTGTAAAGAAAGAGCGTCTGGATCAGATGTCAGATACCGGAAAGCACCAGGGAGTGCTGGCTTATGCGGCGGCTTATTCTTATGCAACGGTAGAGGAAATCCTGCAGGCGGCAAGGGATAAGGAGGAACCTCCTTTTATTGTGCTTTTGGATGGAATTGAAGATCCTCACAATCTGGGAGCAATCATTCGTACAGCGCATCAGGCAGGCGCTCATGGCGTGATCATTCCCAAGCGCCGTGCGGCAGGGCTTACAGCTGTAGCTGCCCGAACCTCGGCGGGGGCATTAAACTATATGCCGGTTGCGAAGGTGACAAATCTGAAAAATACGATGGAGGACCTGAAAAAAGAGGGAATCTGGTTTGCCTGTGCCGACATGGCAGGTGACACCATGTACAATGTGAATCTGACAGGTCCGATCGGTATTGTGATTGGAAATGAGGGAGATGGCGTCAGCCGGCTGGTGCGGGAAGCCTGCGATATGTATGTTTCAATCCCTATGAAGGGTCAGATTGATTCGCTGAATGCGTCTGTAGCGGCGGGAATTCTCTCTTATGAAATTGTACGTCAGCGTATGATGCAGAAAAAGTAGGTATTGCTATGGCAGAATATTTACTGGTAGATGGATATAATATTATATTTTCCTGGCCGGAGTTAAATGAATTTGCTGAGAATGGAAATCTGGATTCAGCGCGTATGAAGCTGATGGAAATGCTGTCCAATTACCAGGGATACTACCAAAACACGGTTATTTTGGTGTTTGACGGTTATAAGGTAAAGAACAATCCGGGAACAGTAGAAAAATATCATAATATTTATGTGGTATATACAAAGGAAGCCGAAACAGCAGACCAGTATATTGAAAAAACAAATGGTTCCCTTGCGCGGGCCAATCAGGTTCGCGTTGCAACCTCCGACCGTTTGGAGCAGGTGATCATTCTGGGGCAGGGAGCTTCCAGAGTCAGTGCCAGAGAGCTTCAGAAAGAGATGGAAGAGATGAAGCGTGAAATCCGTAAGGAGTATCTTCACGTCCCGGAGTTGAAGCGAAACAGCCTGATCGATAACCTGGATCCGGAGATGGCTGCCATGCTGGAGCGGATGCGTCTGACAGAAGATCCCAAGGAACCGCCGGCCGGTGTGAAAAAGAAGCAGCAAAAGAGGAAAAACACACAGAAACCAAAGAAGCCATGATTAAATATTCATGGTTGAAGAAACAATTCAAAAAAAATGAAAAAAATTACATAAAACTGTTGACAAAACAAAACGCCTGTGTTAGAATCTCTAACTGTGAGTGACAGAAATCACTTAACAAAAAGACGCTGACGTGGCACAGGTGGTAGCGCACCTCATTGGTAATGAGGAGGTCGGCAGTTCGAGTCTGCTCGTCAGCTTAAGAAGTAGCCCAGTATTTTACTGGGCTATTTTTTTGATGCATGCCCGTTTTTTGCCGGGCTTTTTTTAAGTTTTTTCGCATTTTCGTTAGGCTTCTTAAAAAATCGCAGCTGGCTGCATTTAATAAACCACCACTTGAAGTGGTGGCTGTTAATTTCAGATTCATTTTTTAAATTTTTCAATCCTTTGGATAATCAAGACATTTCATAAAAACAGGAATCTGCTGTTCCCAGCAGGCCTCACAGTGCTTTCCGCCGGGGACAATGCGCAGGGAAAGCAGGACATTTTTATCTAAAAAGGCATCGCCGACCTGTTTCAGAATGTATTTCATTCTGGTTTTGTAGCCGGATTCGGCGCTTCCGTAATCCATGTAAAGAATTGTATTTTCAGCAATAGCAGAGTCGTGGATCAGCTGAAGCATATTTTCCGGTTTGCACCAGAGACTGGGAGAAAGCGCGGCTCCTTTTGAAAAAATGTGGTTGTAGGCGGTTATTGCATAAACGGTCATAAGTCCGCCCATGGAGCTGCCGCAGATGCTGGTGTAGTCACGCCCGGGCTTTGTGCGCAGGGAGGCATCCACTTCAGGCTTCAGTTTTGTTACCAGCCAGTCCATATAAAGCTTTCCCAGGCCTTTGATCTTACCGAGCTGTTTGTCCTCAAAATTCCAGGGAGAGTACTCTGAAAGCCGCATATTTCCCTCGTGATTGCATTCTACAGCAACGATGATCAGTTTGGGATTGGTTTGCTCCAGATAGTCTTTCATTCCCCAGCATTTTCCATAAGTCGCATCTTCATCAAAAAATACATTATGTCCGTCAAACATATACATGACGGGGTAGGATTCGGTATTGTTATCATATTCCGGCGGAAGATAGATGTAGAGTCTGCGTTTTTCTTTGCCGGATAAGGCGGGAATCTGTATAAAATCTTTGATAATCATGGTAAGTTAGTCCTTTTGGTAATCTTTGATATATTTTCTCAATACTGCAAGGAGATAGCTGTTTGCAAAGTCGGCATCGGGAGTCTGGCCGTTGTACAGGAAGCAGGTGATCTTATCATTCGGCTTTTCGGCAAATTCAGGCGTGATAAGAACCTCGGGCTGCGGAAGAAACGGGCCCTGGTGCTTCATGCAGCAGTTTTGTTTTGTAGCTTTTTTGCGATGCGCTTTATCTACAAATTCAGCAATGCTCTTGTGCACAGCAATATCTTCATCAGGCAGATAATAGTAATCCCTGTAGTTTTTATAAAAATGCTTCCGTTCTCCTTCGATAAAATGTACGCCGAGCGAGAGGGTATTGCCTCCTGCCGAAATCTGCCAGAAATCAAAATCAGCATTCAGAAGTACGGGCATGCGCAGATTGCTTTCATAATGAAAGACAATACCTTCCTGGGTGAAGCTGCAGTTTTGAAACTGAAAATCACTGTGGAAAAAATCCGGCCATTGGGCAACCTGAGTCAGTCCGGTCATACAGCGGACATCATCGGCATTGTGAAGGAGCAGCAAATGAAGGCTTTTAGGATCATTTTTATGTACATAATGGTAATAAACCGGAATCAGTTCTCCTCCGGTCATACAATCCTCACGTGAGGAAAGCCCGAGCAGGTTTTCCACACTTTTCTGTCTGCAGTTTTCCAGGCCGCAGAAGGCTTTGTAGGGCTTGATCAGATTCATCAGATCGATACTTTCCTCGAAATCCAGTGTCCATGGAATATTGCAGGCATCTGCCCGTGCCCTGGTAAACGGAAGGTCAAACCGCTGCCCGTTAAAATGAATCAGGGTATCATAATCCTTCGAAAAATCAAGAAATGCTCGGATTACCTCGGCTTCCTCATCAGGCGTTTGGGCAAACCATTGCATAAGCTGCCATTTTCCATCCCGAAAGGAGGCTGCGCCAATCAGATAGATCATATGAAATTCTCTGGAAAATCCGGTGGTTTCGATATCAAAAAAGAGCATTTTACGGTCGAAAGGGCAGATTCCCGGATAAAACTGCTCAGGAATAAACGGTTCATTTACTGTAATCATTATAACCTCATAACCCTGTAGAACAGGAAAATTTTTTACTATAGGATACTCATCTGTCTTTTTGACAGCATAGTGATTCTATGTTATGATAAAGTTTAATTCATGTCAAGTTTTTATACGATGGCGGCGTATGAGAATTGGCGCAGGTCTTCTATTTACAGTGTCACTGTGAACGTAATAATAGACAGACGGTCAGTGAAGTTCATCTGCTGTCCGACATGAGAGTACAGGCGAGGTAGTTATGATTTCATATATAAAAGGAATTTTGGCGGATGTATTTTCAGACCGCATTATAATAGAAAATAACGGAATGGGCTATGAGGTTTTGGTGCCTGGCTCTCTGACCGGTCGTATGCCGCTGATCGGAGAGGAGGTAAAGCTGCATACCTATCTTTATGTAAGAGAGGATGCGCTGATGCTGTATGGCTTTTTCAGCAGAGAGGATCTGGAGGTTTTTAAATTACTGCTCGGGGTAAGTGGCATCGGTCCCAAAGGGGCTCTGGCAGTTCTGGCAGTTCTGACACCGCATGACCTCAGACTGGCAGTTGCGATGGAGGATGCAAAGATGATTGCAACTGCTCCCGGAATCGGATTGAAAACGGCCAAAAAACTGATTATTGAGCTGAAAGATAAGTTAAAGGAGCCTGTGGAAAGTGCGGATCCCCTGGTTGAGGGCGCTGCTTCTTTATCAGGCGCTGCTTCAGGGGAGTTGTCCGGAAAGCAGACGCAGCAGGAGGCAGTGGAAGCGCTGGTTGCTCTGGGGTATGGACGAAGTGAGGCTGCTGCCGCAGTCAGAAAAGCAGGAGCAGATGCAGATGAAACGGCTGATGTGGAGATTTTACTGAGGCATGCGCTGAAAAATCTGCTTTGATAATAAGAATGGAGCTGTTTCGTTATGGCGAAAAGGATAATAACAACAGATATAACAGAGGAAGATAAAAAGCTGGAAAGCGGTTTGCGGCCGCAGCAGCTGAATGAATATATCGGGCAGAAAAAGGCCCGTGAGATACTGAATGTACTTATGGAAGCGGCAAGGATGAGACGGGAACCGCTGGATCATGTTTTATTTTACGGTCCTCCGGGGCTTGGAAAGACAACTCTGGCGGGAATTATTGCAAATGAAATGGGAAGCAATCTGAAGATTACTTCAGGACCTGCGATTGAAAAGCCGGGAGAGATGGCAGCTGTTTTAAACAGTCTTGCAGAAGGCGATGTCTTATTTGTAGATGAAATCCACCGCCTCAACCGCCAGGTAGAAGAGGTTCTTTATCCGGCAATGGAAGATTTTGCGATTGATATTATGATTGGAAAAGGACCGACAGCACGCTCTGTACGATTGAATCTGCCTCATTTTACACTGGTAGGAGCAACAACCAGAGCAGGGATGCTGACAGCTCCTCTCAGAGACCGTTTTGGCGTAGTGACCAAGCTGGAATATTATACGCCTGACGAATTACAGCAGATCATTATACGCTCTGCAAAGGTGCTGGATGTGGAAATCGATCTGCAGGGAGCGGAAGAAATTGCGCGCCGTTCCAGAGGAACTCCCCGTCTGGCAAACCGCCTGCTGAAAAGAGTAAGGGATTTTGCCCAGGTGCGATATGATGGCGTTATTACCAGACAGGTAGCCGCAACCGCATTGGATTTGCTGGCGGTAGATACCCTGGGACTTGATCAGAATGACAGGAACATCCTGCTGACGATTATAGAGAAGTTTGATGGAGGCCCGGTAGGACTTGATACACTTGCAGCAGCCTCCGGCGAAGACAGCAATACAATGGAGGATGTGTATGAGCCGTATCTGATTCAGAATGGTCTGCTGAACAGAACCCCAAGGGGCAGAGTGGCAACACCGGCAGCTTACAGACATCTGGGACTTCAGGCGGTGACAGAATAGCTTCAGCATAAGTTACAAATAAATGTTACAAATGGAAAGGGGTGTAGGAATGGATACCCGGAATACCGTAGAAATAGTCATAAGCGGCAGACGATATAAATTAAGCGGCAATGAGAGTGCGGCTTATATGGAGAAGGTAGCGGAATATGTCAATAATATGTACACCAGGTTAAGAGAATTACCGGGATTTACCAGCAGAAGCCAGGACTATCAGAATCTGATGATGTATCTTAATCTGGCAGACGATTATCTGAAAAAGAGCGGTTGGACAGAAGAAAAACAGACAGAAGCTGATACGCAGGCGCAGGAAGAAATCTACCGTCTGAAGCTTGAACTGGTGGAAGCCAGAAAAAAAGCAGAGGCAGCAGAGGTTGGGCGAAGCGAAGAGACAGGCTCCTTAACAAAGCAGCTGGAAGTGATCAAGGAAGACTATAAACGTCTTTCAGAACGGGACAAGGAAGCCGCCAATCGCACTGCAGGTCTGGAAAAAGAACTGGAAAGCTATAAAACGGAAACGGCTATTTTAAAGCGTAAGGTTTCTGATTATATGAAAAGCGCCTCACAGGTGGAAAAACAGTTAAAAGACGCAGCAGCCAGAGAGCGGGAGGAGAAGCTCCTGCGAAACAAATATGAAACCCAGCTGACAAAGCAAAAAGGTGATTATGAAACGGAAATTTCCGGGCTTCAAAAACAGCTCAGGGAATGTGAAGCGGGAAATACTGAGCTCAGGAATCAGCTGAATAATAAAGCAGAAGCTGCAGAAAATCAGGAAGCAAAAAACGCAGAAGCACAAAAGCAGCTTGCAGAGCAGAAAGAAAGCTATGAAAGGCAGCTTGCAGAGCAGAAACAGCTGTATGAGAGTCTGCTTGCTGAACAGGAAAAGAGATATAATATTCTGCTTGCAGGGCACAAGGAGACAAGTGAATCGAAGCTTCAGGAGCAAAATAAAGCAGCTGAAACTGCTTGGAACGGTCAGAAGGAAGCATATGAAAAACAGCTGAGCGACCAGAAGGAA
>JAUNPP010000118.1 GCA_030536685.1 Lachnospiraceae bacterium | reverse complement strand
AAAGATATGGGGAAAGATATAGGAAAAAATACGGGGAAAAATATATTAGAAAGTACGGATGTCAAAGCAAGTGCAGAAAACAGTGCCGCGTACAGTCTTTCGCTTGATAATGTTTCTGCATTTTACAGGGAATATCAGGCGCTCGACGGAATTTCACTGGATATTCCCAGACATCGGATCACCTCCATTATCGGTCCCTCCGGCTGCGGAAAAAGTACTCTGTTAAAATGTATGAACCGGCTGCTTGAGGAAACCGCCGGAGGCAAAATCACCGGTCGTATTCTGCTTGAGGGAAAAGATACCGAAAAGTATCAGGCGGATCAGCTTTGCCGTGAGGTCGGCATGGTATCACAGACCCCTGCTCCATTTCCGTTTTCAGTATATCGGAATCTGACATATGCGCCCCGGTATTACGGAATCCGCAAAAAGGCGCAGCTGAATCAGATTGTGGAAGAAACATTAAAGTTAGCAGATTTGTACGAAGAACTGCTGGGAAATATTCATAAAAATGCACTGGAATTATCCGGCGGTCAGCAGCAGCGCCTCTGCATTGCGCGGGCACTAACTGCAAAGCCATCGGTTCTGCTTCTGGATGAACCCTGTTCCGCGCTGGATGTACGCAGTACCTCCAATATTGAACGGCTGCTGTTAAAACTGAAAAAGGATTATACGATTGTTATTGTAACTCATAACATTTTTCAGGCAAAAAGGATTTCAGATCATGTGGTTTTTATGAATCAGGGAAGAATAATAGAAACAGGAACCGCAGCAGAACTGTTTGAGCATCCGCAAAAGAACGAAACGAAGGATTTTCTGGAAGGCGTGTTTGGATAGCGGAAAGTGCGCCAGTTCTGAATAAATATATTATCAGAAAATTCTGAAAAATAAAAAATATGAAAAAAGTATATTGACAAATACAAAAAACCTGCTATAATAAAGGCATAAAACAAAAGAACAAGTACTGATTCACAGTTAATAATGAAAGGCGTGATTCCAATCAAAATTTAAATCAGCACTTATAATTCTAAGAAAGAGAGGTACGGACCACCTAAAAATTAACTTACCCCCGAATTAATAAAACGGGACTTATAATTTGAAAGAAAGGAATATGGTAAAGTCCAATGGGAACTAACGAAAGCATACAGTACTAAAGGATATCGAATAGACGAAGCGTTTTTCTTATATTCGATATCCTTTTTTTCTCTCTTTTTTGATCCTATGCTCCAGGTCCGGCCAGGCAGGAGCCATAAAAAGAAGCTTTTCAATTAAAAAACCTGATTTTTTTGAAAAAGATGAATTGAATTGATTCTCAGAAACAAATTGTATTTCAGAGGGATTACAAAAAGAAGCTATCAGAAAATTCTGAATATTAAAAAATAATGAAAAAAGATATTGACAAATCTGAAAAACCTGCTATAATGAAATCACAAAACCAAATAAGAGTTCCAAGATAACTGAAAACGTACTTAAAATTTTAGATTATCAGCTGAGTGCTGAAGGTTTTGTACAAGCATTTGTTGGTTATACAGGGGCTCATCATTCATAGATATGGATACATTATTTGGAAATTCAAAAAGGAGGTACGGTCCAAAGGAAATAGAAGCTTATTCTTGAATTAGCAACTCAAGGCTCATACGGATAAGATCTTATAGAACATAAGATAACGATTTTCCCTGATGTAAGTTTTTTCAGCAACTGTAATTAATTTCTGATCGGATGCAGAACAAATTCATTAAGTCTAGATCATAAATTTCTTTTTATTATTTCTATTTATTCTATTATTTGTTTAGCCTATTATATATTGTAATGTTTTACAGGATATAATCACAATATTCAGTAACAGATTAGAAGATGGAAAGTAATTTATAGATACATAATGAAGTTCGTATCACCATATATCAGGATTTCAAAAGCGCAGGAATTACAAAGCTTAGAAATTATCGGAACCGGAATTTGTAAGACAGTACATTATTTTTAATATACAGATTATATCCTGGTTTATATGATTTATATTTTTAAAAATATATGGAATGTCACATCAAGCAGATTCTTTCTAAATTAATTTAACGTAATTCATACCAGTTATTTACGGAACATGAAGACCATCTTATTTTAAGAACTTACAAAATATGATTTATCTGATATAAAACTTTTAGTCGATATGATTTTATTTTGAATATTCTTTCTATATGATAGTATTGGTAACATATGAATTTCATAACAGGAATTTATATCATACAGGTTTTGCAATTCAGATTTACAGGATATAGATTTTGAGATACAGATTTACTTACAGTAGATTTCGTAATTCAGATTTCTATAAAATAGATTTAATACAGATTTATTCATATATAAGTTTGGTAATACGGATTTATTCATATATAAGTTTGGCAATACAGATTTATAAATGATAGATTCCAATATAAATTTATTTACATTAAATCTGATAATACAGATTTATATAATATAAGTTTTGAAATATAAATTTATCATACAGATTTTGAAATATAAGTCTTTAGAGCATAAGTTTATAAGTGGAATTTATATCCAATATAATTTCTTATAGAACACATGAATTTCAAAAATAAAAGATGACATGATAAAGTAAAAAAGATAAAATCCAGGGCATCATGTTATATGTAATATAAGAACTTACAGAAAAACCCAATAGGGTGGATGGATTAACAACAAAATTTGAAAAAAATGAGGTAAAGTCCATTGAATAACTTAGAAGAAATACAGCAGTAAGGAGTACCGGATGAAAGATAACTCGCCCGGTACTCTTTTTATGTTGCTTTAAATTTTTAATAGACAGTGCGGAAACTGGATTCATGTTTTTCTTCAGGAATCTGTTTGGATTCAATATCGGTAATTTCAATGAATCTGTCGTTTTGCAGATTGTGAAGCAGATAACTGATTCCGGTGATACTTCCCTGTACTTCCATTTCCACAGTCCCGTCATATAAATTCCGTACCCAGCCTGTCAGACCGAGTTCATTTGCAGTTATGGCAGCACGCCAGCGGAAGCCAACTCCCTGTACACGTCCATGAAAAATAATGTGTCTGCGGCTCATCAGAATAACACCTCCGAATTCATAGCAATTTAAGCAGTGATGTACTGGTCAACACGAATGTTACAGCTCAATTATACCATGAAAATAAAAGTCTGAAAGATAAAAATGGATATCCTGATATAATCCTGTCGTTAAATTACGTAAAAATGGTCGGATTTCATATTGTGTTTGAGAGGGAAATACACTAAAATAGGGTATGCATATTTCAAGTTGCAGTTATTGACATTATGTGGAGGAAATATAATATGAGCAGAGAGAAGACAGTAGCTCAGGTTTTTGGTCAGAATGTTTTCAATGATAAGGTGATGAGAGAACGTCTGCCGAAAAAGGTCTATGAGGAACTGAAGAAAACGATAGAAGGTAGAAAGGACCTTGATCCTACCATCGCAGAAGTGGTTGCCAATGCTATGAAAGAGTGGGCAGTGGAAAAAGGCGCTACTCATTATACACACTGGTTTCAGCCGCTGACCGGTTCTACCGCTGAAAAACATGATTCTTTTATTACAGCGCCGAAGGCTGATGGTTCTGTATTGATGGAATTTTCCGGAAAAGAGCTGATTAAAGGTGAGCCTGATGCATCTTCCTTTCCCTCTGGTGGTCTTCGGGCTACATTTGAGGCAAGAGGTTATACTGCGTGGGATTGTACTTCTCCGGCATTTGTCAGAGAAGATGAGGCAGGCGCGATTTTATGTATTCCGACAGCTTTCTGTTCCTATACAGGAGAGGCGCTGGACCAGAAAACACCTCTGCTGCGTTCCATGTCCGCTGTACAGACACAGGCATTGCGTCTGCTGAGATTATTTGGCAATACAACTTCCAAAAAAGTTGTTCCCTCAGTTGGTGCGGAACAGGAATATTTTATTGTAGACCGTGACAAATATCTGAAACGAAAAGACCTGATTTTTACTGGTCGGACTCTGTTTGGAGCAATGCCTCCGAAAGGACAGGAGCTGGATGATCATTATTTTGGTGTTATTCGTCCCAGAATCGGTGCTTTTATGAAGGATGTTAATGAGGAATTGTGGAAACTGGGAGTTTCTTCTAAGACACAGCACAATGAAGCTGCGCCCGGACAGCATGAGCTGGCTCCGATTTATGCGGAATGCAATGTAGCTGCCGACCACAATCAGATCATTATGGAAACGCTGAAGCGGATTGCCAACCAGCATGGCCTGCAGTGTCTGCTGCATGAAAAACCTTTTGCAGGTGTGAATGGTTCTGGTAAACATAATAACTGGTCTTTGACAACTGACGATGGCATCAATCTTCTGGAGCCCGGCAAGAGACCGCATGAGAATAAAATGTTCCAGCTGGTTCTGGCCTGCATTTTAAAGGCAGTGGATACGCATGCAGATTTATTGAGAGAATCTGCAGCTGACGTGGGAAATGACCACCGTCTTGGTGCAAATGAAGCTCCCCCTGCTATTATTTCCGTTTTCCTTGGAACACAGCTGGAGGACGTGCTGAAACAGGTGATTGAAACAGGTGAAGCAACTCACAGCTTAAAAAGCAGCAAACTGGAGACCGGTGTTAAAACTCTGCCGGATCTGGTAAAGGATGCTACTGACAGAAACCGTACCTCACCGTTTGCATTTACCGGTAATAAATTTGAATTTCGTATGGTAGGTTCCAGAGATTCTATTGCAGAGTCCAACGTTGTTTTGAACACAATTGCAGCAGAAGCCTTCTGCGAGGCCTGCGATATTATTGAAGCGGCAGAAAATAAAGAAGAAGCTATCCACAATCTGATCGTAGAGTATGTGACAAAGCATTACAGAATAGTATTTAACGGAAATGGCTATTCCAATGAATGGGTGGAGGAAGCGAAAAAGAGAGGCCTGCCGAATATTGCATCTATGGTGGAATCCATTTCAGCCCTGACAACACAAAAGGCTGTCGATCTCTTCCAGAAATTTGGCGTATTTACGGAAGCAGAGCTTTATTCACGTGCGGAAATCCAGTACGAAGCATATTCAAAGGCAATGAATATCGAAGTAAAAGCAATGCTTGATATTTCCGGAAAAAGTATTATTCCTGCAGTTCTGCGTTATTCACATGAACTGGCAGATACGGTACATGTTATGCATGAGGTCGGTATTACATATGCGGCAGAAAAAGAGATACTGCAGGAGATTGCGGTGCTTGTAGACGATGCAAAAGCAGCATATAATAAGCTGAAAAAGCTGGATGAACAGGCAGTTGCAATTCCGGAAGGAAAGAAACGCGCTGAATTCTACAAATTTGATGTGGAACCTGTTATGTTTGCATTAAGAAAACCGATTGATGAGCTGGAAATGATTGTAGACAAAGAAGCATGGCCGATGCCTTCCTATGGTGATCTGCTGTTTGAAGTGTAAGCGGATCTGAAAACTTCATCTTGCAATTAATTAATACAAGCTCGAAAATTTCATCTTATAATTAGTGAAATACAAACCCGATCTTTGAACAGATGGAAGTATAATTTCTGAATTCTGTTTGGATGAAAAGGGTTTGTATTTTTTTATAATGTTTTTATATTTATCTTATCTCATGTTTATTTACAAACATGCGTTTGTGTGATAGAATGGGGCTGTAAAGAATTTTCGGAAGGGAAGTGAAGGTACATATGAAGTTATTTCACATATCAGATTTGCATATAGGCAGATATTTACATAAGTATAATCTGGTTTCCTGTCAGAGAGAGGTGCTTGACGGGATTATTCAGCTGGCGAAGCGGGAACAGCCGGATGTTCTGATGATTGCCGGAGATATTTTTGATAAGTCAGTTCCGTCGGGAGAGGCATATACGGTTTTTGATACATTTCTGAACAGGGTGACAGAAGAACTGCCGGAGCTGACGGTTCTGATGATTGCGGGGAATCATGATTCAGCGGAACGTCTGCAGTATGCAAGTGCTTTTTTGCAGAAGCATCATATCTATATTTCGGTACTTCCTCCTGCAGTGGAGGAGGAGTACTTAAAGAAGGTTACTTTGAGTGACGCATATGGAGAGGTCGATTTTTACCTGCTTCCTTTTACAAAGCCGGGTTATGTAAGAAAACTTTTTGAAGATGGGAAGAGTATTACATGGACGGAGGCGGTTGCCAGAGTTCTTGAGCGGGAGAAGATTGATAGCGGCAGGAGGAATGTGATTCTTTCGCACCAGTTTTATACAGCTTCCGGTTCTGTGCCTCAAACCTGTGATTCAGAACAGATAAGTATCGCAGTCGGCGGCATTGACCAGGTAGATGTGGAGCTGCTTGCCGGTTTTGAATATGCGGCTCTGGGGCATCTTCACGGGGGCCAGAAGGTGAAGTATCCGCAGGTGCGGTATTCGGGAACTCCGTTTAAGTATTCTGTAAGTGAGGAGCATCAGAAAAAGTCTGTGGTACAGGTTGTCCTTGGAGAAAAAGGTACGGAGGCTGAGATTACCCTGCTGCCGCTTTTTGCTGCGCGGGATGTGCGCTCTGTAAGAGGAACTCTGGAGGAAGTGCTGAAGGCAGGAAGAGAAGCTGCGGAAAAAACTTCTCTCTCCGATCGGTCAGATCAACCGGCTGAATATTTATCCGGGAAGTGCCGTGATTATGTCAGTATTGTGTTAACTGATGATGATGACGGACTTCTGACAGATGCGAGGGACAAGCTGGAGGAGTGGTACGAAAGTATTCTGGAAATCCGTGTAGACAATAAGCGAACCAGAGGGCAGTTTGAAGAGATAAACCCGGAACAGGATGAATGGACATTTTCTCAGGCATTTGAACATTTTTTTGAAGATATGAATCAGAGGGCCATGACCGAAAAAGAAGCAGCGGTGATGGAACAGATCTGGAAGGAAATGGGGGAAGAGTAATTGAAGCCGCTTAGAATTATTATGTCTGCATTCGGCTCTTATGCCGGCAAAGAGGAGATTGACTTTACTGCTGCCGGTCAGGGCATTTTTCTGATTACCGGGGACACAGGCTCGGGAAAAACTACGGTATTTGATGCGATTACCTTCGCTCTTTATGGCAATACCAGCGGAAACCGCAGAACCGGAAAGATGATGGGGAGTCAGTTCGCAGCCGCTAAAACAAAGACTTTTGTGGAGTATACCTTTGAGGATGATGGGAAGATTTATACGGTCAGCAGACGACCGGATATTCCGGGACAGACCGGGAAGGCAGAGCTGATTCTCGCAGATGGAACGGTTTTTCCGGGAAAGGTAAAGGAGACGAATAAAAAGATTGAGGAGATCATAGGGCTTTCCATGGAGCAGTTCTGTCAGGTGGCTATGATCGCTCAGGGAGATTTCAGAGAACTTTTACAGGCTTCATCGAATGAGCGCAAGGCTGTTTTTGAAAAGATATTCCGCACAGATATTTATAACAGAGTTCAGCTTCGTCTGAATGAGCATTGTAAGAAGCTTTATGGACAAAAGGCAGACCTGCAGAAATATGCCGAACAGGAATTGCTGGGAATCCGATTGGAAGAAACAAGTGCTATGCAGGAGAGATGGAAGGCAAAAAGAGAGGCCGGGATTTCTGAAATCAGCAATGAAGAACTGTTTGCGCTGCTGGATGAATTGCTGGATGAGCAGAAGACGCGGGAGAAGCAGGCAGTAGAGGAGGGCAGAGAACTGAACGGTCAGCTGAAGCGGCTTCGTGAGCAGATTACAGCTGCAAAGGCAGTGAATGAGCTTTTTGAACGTTTGAATCAGGTGCAGCAGAGATTAAAGGAGCTTGAGGCGCAGAAGGTGGAATTTGATACATTGAAGCTGCGCTGCCGGTCTGCGAGAAATGCGCTGCTGGTAGATGAAAAGGCCAGATCGTTGTCTGAGTATCAGAATCAGTATCAGTATCTTATGGAAGAACTCCGTCAGCTGGAGGAAAAGAAGCTGGAGCAGGAGAAGAAAAAGATACAGGCGGCAGAGCAGCTTTCACAGGCGTCACAGCAGAGGGATGAAGCGATGCCCGATCTGCAGAAAAAAGCAGGTATTCTGGAAAACTCTATGGGGTATTATGATGAGCTGCAGAAGCAGGAACAGGAGTTAAGTACACACAGGAAACGGGAAAAGCAGGAGGAGAAGGAAGCTTCAAAGCTGCGAAGCCGGATAAAAGAGCAGCAGGAACAGAGGGAACAGCTGCAGGCGGAGCAGCAAAGAAGGGAAGGCTGTCAGGAAAACTATTACCGGTATCGTGAACAATATATCGGGCTGGTGGAAAAAGAGAAGGTTTTTGCCTCCGTTTGTGGAAAACGCGATCAGTTTGAGCGGATGAATGCAGACTGCAAGAAGGAAAAGAAACGGATGGAGCAGCTTTTGAAGAAGTATGGACAGGCAGCTCTTTCCTACCAGCAGGCATATCAGTCTTTTGTTGCGGAACAGGCCGGTCTGATCGCACAGCAGCTTGAGGATGGGATTCCATGTCCCGTATGTGGTTCTGTCACACATCCGGCTCCCGCTTCTCTTTCTGTTCATGCAGTAACACAGCAGGAGACAGAAAAGAGAAAGGCGGCCGCCGAAAAGCTGAAGGAAGAAGTGGAACAGCAAAAAGATGTCTGTAAACAGAAGGATGTTGAATTAACCGCTCTGCAAACAGAGATTGTAACGGTTTTACAACAGTTACAGATAGAAAGCCCGGTTGACTTTACAGAGAAAGAAACTCTGAAGGATGCTGACTTTGCTGGGGAAAAATTCTGGAATCAGACAGAGCGCTTACTTGGAAGCTGCAGGGACAGACGGGAGAAAGCTCAGAGCAGGATGGAAGATGCCGAAAAGCAGCTGAGAGCATTTGAGACAGCTGCAAAACAGCTGCAGCAGCTGGAAACGTCTATTTCAGCAGGAAATCAGGAGCTGGAACAGCTGGATCGCAGACTCGAAGAACAGAGGCTTATCTGTACGGCTCTTTCGACAGAGATACACAGCCGAAAAGCACAGCTGCAGTACGCAGATCGTGAAACTGCTATAGCGCAGCTGGAATCTTTACGGCGGCAGATTCAAAAGCTGGAGAAGACACTGAACAGAGCTCAGACGCTTCTTTTACATACAGAGAATGAATTTCAGGAGATCATGGGCCGCAGGGAGGCGTTAAAACAACAACAGCAGCAGGTACAGAAGCAAAGAGAAGCAGCCTTTTCAGAATTTACAGAAAGTCTGCAGGCGAATGGTTTTTCTGATAAAAAAGAGTATCTTGACAGTCGCATGAGAACAGAGCAGATACAGAAACTGGAACAGGATTGTGCTGCCTATGAAAAAAACTGTGTCAGTTTTCAATCAGCAAGGGAAACTTATGCACAGCAGCTGGAAGGAAAAAGAGTTGTTGATCCAGGCAGCTGGCAGGCGCAGGAATCGTTTTTGCAAAAGCAGCTTGAGAAACTGGAAGTACAGGAAAAACAGATATTCAGTATGCTGGAAAATAATAAAAAGCGCAGTTCTAATTTGAAACGCCTTTTAAAAGAATATGATAATGTCAGACAGGAGTATCAGGTGGTATATCATCTGAATCGTACGGCTAATGGAAAGCTGGATCTGAAGCTGGACTTTCAGACATATATGCTCAGGCGTTATTTTGAAGAGATTGTTCATGAAGCCAATAAAAGGCTTCGTGTTATGACGCGCGAACAGTTCATTTTGAAGTGTCGCAGCTATGAGAATTTCAGCGGCAATGCAGCAGCAGGTCTTGATTTAGATGTGTACAGTCTGATTACCGGAAAAACGAGAGACGTAAAAACTCTTTCAGGGGGTGAATCCTTCATGGCAGCTCTGTCAATGGCTTTGGGGATGGCAGATATTATCCAGAGCAGGGCAGGAAAGGTGCATTTGGACACAATGTTTATTGACGAGGGATTTGGCTCATTAGATGACAGCTCCAGAGAAGAAGCGATTCGTGTGCTTAACCATCTTGCAGGAAAAAAACGCCTTATTGGTATTATATCCCACGTAACGGAATTAAAAGAGCAGATTGAACAGAAGCTTGTTGTAACACGTGATGAACACGGAAGTCATGCCCGTTGGGAAATTTGATTGAAGATGAAAAAAACTGTTGATCCTTTGCTGCTGCTATAAAAAATGCTCCTTTTCGATAAGAATTGCCATATCTGAATTCTTACCAAAAAGGAGCCATTTTTTACCAAAGACACAAATTAAT
>JAUNPP010000117.1 GCA_030536685.1 Lachnospiraceae bacterium | reverse complement strand
CGTTGGTCATCAAGGTGAATCCGCAGTCACCGATACCGTAGAACCATTTTAACGCCTTACTGAGTTTTTTTGGTTGAGTTTTTTTGTTTTCGTTCATTATAGAATACTCCTCCTTTTAAATTTCACAGTGATATGCAATGATGCCGGGGTTAAATGCTTTTTTGTGCAGGCACAACGGCATTTAGACCGTAAGCCCCTGATATCATATATCATGAAATTTATGTAACAACAGTCTGGAATCAAAATATCATGCACATTTTTCAATGTCAACAGATAGCAGGAAAGCAGAAAAAAGTTAGAACAGGGTGATGGAAAACAGGTGTAAAAAGGGAAAGAAATAGAACAGTGTGTTCAAATAAAAAAGGGGCATATAATTGTGCATTCTATTATAAAAAATGACAGAAAAAAGGGGAAAGTATAAAAAACAGACATAGATTGAACAGAGTGTATTTTAAAAGCCCCGGCATATTGAACATTTCCGTCATATCTGACGAAATAGAGAAAAGCAATTGATTCTGTCATAAAACCATGATAATGTTTGCTTAGAAAACAATTTGTGAATCAGATAAATGAGAGGAGAAATAATCTATGCTTACACCGAAACAGAACCTGCTTGAAACACTGAAAAAGGACGGAAAACCCGAATGTCTGTGTAATTCTTATACGATGTTTCGCGGTATCCCCGGAGATCCTGTATTTAAACTGGTAAGAGGAAATCGCGTGCGCGGTACCAATTCTTACGACCAGTGGGGAACCTATATTATGTTCCCTGAAGATGCTCCCGCTGCAGTACCGCTGGTAACCGAAGAAAATCAGGTTGTTCAGGATATTACCGAATGGAAAAAATACGTAAAAGTTCCGGATCTGGCTGCTAAATGTGCAGAAGGCTGGGAAGATGCGATTGCAGCAGAAAAAGCAATCGATCACGACAAATATCTGACGATGGTAGTTATGGGAACCGGTATTTTTGAACAGCTTCACATGCTGATGACATTTGAAGATACCTTAATGAACTTCCTGCTTGAGCCTGAAGCAATGCACGAATTGATTGACGTAATCTGTGAATATCGTTTAACTTATATGAAACTGATCGTAGAGCATCTGCATCCTGACTGTATTGTATCACATGATGACTGGGGCGCTAAAAACAGTATGTTTATGTCTCCCGAGGTATGGAGAGAATTCTTCAAAGAGCCTTACCGCAGATTATATGATTATCTGCATGAAAATGGGGTTATCGTAATGCATCATGGCGATTCTTTTATGGAACCCATCGTAGAAGATATGGCAGAAATCGGCGTAGATATCTGGCAGGGAGTACTTCCTTCCAATGATATTAAGGCTATCTCCGAAAAGGTCGGCGACAGAATGCTGCTGATGGGCGGAATTGACTCCGTAATTGACCGCGAGGATGCTACTGAAGAAGAAATTCGTAAAGAAACCAGAAGAGCCTGTGACGAATACGGTCATTTAAAAGGCTTCATGCCCTGCATGACTTATGGCGGCCCTGGTACAATTTACCCCGAAGTAGAAAATATCATTATTGATGAGATCAACAAATATAATGAAGAGCGTTTCGGCGTTGCGATTGCATAATTGCCGAAAACTGTTTAACAACTGTCTCATAACTGTTTAACAATTGTTTAGCAACTGTATCATAACTGAATCTTTGCCATAAAAAATAGCCGGATAGCATATTATTTGCTGTCTGGCTATTTTGAGTGGAGGTTGGAGCCTCTGGATATATCTGCTGTTCAGAGATTTCTGGACAGCAGGGGTGTTCAGGGGACGCAAGCTGTCATAAAATGCCTGACAGCTGCGGGAAGACAGGCGTGTGAGCTTGACAATTTTTATTCATTTTAATCACGGTTCGGGAACAACGCTAAACAAAACGGAGTGTGAACAGTAACCTGGAATAAACAACATGTGTGAAAATAGAATAAAATACTTGCTTTTTAATGGGATATGTTATATAATGAGATATAGAACATATATTCTGTAGCGGAGGAGATGAGAGAAGGGATGGAATCAGTGGATACACAGGGAAGGACACAAGGGGTGGAATTAGTGGATACACAGGGAAGGACACAGGGCAAAAAAGCAGGTTTGTATGAAAGATTAAAAGATTATGCGGCGTCTGATTTTTATCCCTGGCATATGCCGGGGCATAAGAGGCGGCTTATGGAGTTTGTGAATCCGTTTTCCATAGATATTACAGAAATTGCCGGATTTGATGATCTGCATCACCCGGAAGGGATTCTGAAAGAGGCTATGGAGGAGGCTGCGGCGGTATATGGCTCTGAGAAAACCTGGTTTCTGGTGAATGGTTCTTCCTGCGGGATTCTGGCAGCGGTTTGTGCGGCAGTAAGACCGGGAGGCCGGCTTCTGATGGCAAGAAACTGTCATAAATCTGCTTATCATGCGGCCCTCCTCGGACAGCTTGAGGTATCGTATGTTTATCCGGAGCTTATAGAGGAAGGATTTTATGGTGAGCTGAGGCCGGAGGCTGTGGAGGCCGGACTGAAAGCAGACCCGGATATCGAGGCTGTCATAATGGTTTCTCCCGGGTACGAGGGCGTTGTGTCGGATGTGGAAGCGATTGCACAGATCGTACATCGGTATGGCTGTACTCTGATCGTAGACGAAGCCCATGGGGCTCATCTTCCATTTGGAGCTTCTCTGGGATTTCCGGAATCAGCTTTGTCCAAAGGGGCGGATATCGTGATCCAGAGCCTTCATAAGACGCTGCCTTCCCTGACTCAGACCGCGCTGATACATCTGGGAAAGGAAAGCAGGATAAGCGCACAGAAGCTTGCTTTTTATCTGCAGATCTATCAGAGCTCCAGCCCGTCGTACCTTCTGATGGCAAGTATTGACAGCTGCATTCGCCTGATGTCAGGAGAGAAGGGACAGCAGCTTATGCAGTCATATGCCCGTAATCTTTTAGAAGTCAGGTCATACCTTGGCAGAAAGCTTCGCAGGCTGCGTTTGTATCAGCCCGGAGAGGGAGAACGGTATGATCCATCCAAGCTTGTGATCATAGCAGACGGGAATTCCGGCATCGACGGAGGCACTCTGGCGGATATGCTGCGCAGATGCCGGCATCTGGAGCCGGAGATGAATACGGATCGGTATGTCATTCTGATGTCCTCACCGGCAGATCAGAAAGAAGGATTTGAACGTCTGGCACAGGCTCTTATTGAAATTGATGAGAAACTGGAAGCTGCTGCTCTGGTGTCAGATGACAGGGAGCAAAAAAACACCATTTTTGCGATACTTCCACAAAAGGCGCCCTATGCACAGATGAAGCCTGTCTCTGCCGCTTTCACACAGGGAGAATGGGTGCCGGTTTCGCAGGCAGTAAAGCGAATATGTCATGATTTCGTGTATATTTATCCGCCGGGGATTCCGCTTCTGGTACCGGGAGAGGTGCTGGAGGAGAGTCAGAGGACCGTCATTGAAGCATGGAGAGATCATGGGCTGGAGGTACATGGAATTGGAGGCGGGGATGGGAAAGAGGCGCAGATTTTTGTGCTGCCTGCGGGGCTTCAGTCGTGAGAAATTTCTTATACTTCAGCCCTGAGAACTTTCTTAACAATTGCTATTTTGCAGGAAGTATGTTATAACTTAGGTTGGATATACAGGGGCTATCAACGCCGATTTACGGGGGGATATAGCTGAACTTTAGGAGGTATGATGTATGACAGGTTTTTCGGATATTACCGGACATGAACAGCTGATATCATATTTTCTCCGTTCCCTGGATCATGGCAATATTTCTCACGCCTATATATTATCAGGTGAAGAAGGGATGGGAAAGATGACGCTTGCAAAGGCATTTGCCAGGTCTTTGCTTTGCAGTACTCATAACGGGTGCGGCAGCTGTCATTCCTGCCTTATGTTTGCTTCCGGCAATCATCCGGATGTGATTTATGTACAGCATGAGAAGGAGAACAGTATCGGTGTAGATGATATCAGAGAACAGCTGATTGCTGATACGGAGATACGGCCGTATCAGGGTGGATATAAGGTTTATATCATTGATGAAGCTGAAAAGCTGACACCTGCTGCACAGAATGCTTTGCTCAAGACGATTGAAGAACCGCCGGAATATGTGGTGGTCATGCTTCTGACCAGTCATGAGGAAAGTTTTTTACAGACGATTTTATCCCGGTGTATCACACTGCGGCTAAGACCGCTGCATGACCGTACAGTCACAGATTATCTGATGAAGCGTTACGGTATAGAACAACATCAGGCCAGTATATGTGCAGCCTTTGCCAGGGGGAATCTGGGCAGGGCGATAACACTGGCAGATTCGGAGAGGTTTATGGAAATGCACGGAAAAACAATTGAAATTCTGAAGAGTATATACGACACACCGTTGTATCAGTTGTTAGATGAATTAAAAGGACTGAAGGATGAGATTTATGAGGTCCTGGATACTATGAAGTTATGGTATCGTGATGTCGTGGTTTTTAAGGCAACTCAGGACAGCAATCTGTTGATTTTTAAAGAAGAGCAGCAGACAATTAAGAAGATGGCCGATCACAGCAGCTACAATGGCCTGGATGAGATTCAGAGCGGTATTGACAAGGCGCGTGCCCGTCTGAAGGCGAATGTGGGATTTGATCTGGTTGCAGAGCTTCTTCTGCTGACTCTTCAGGAAAACTGAGAGAGTTAAGGAGTTTTATATATATGATAAAAGTAATTGGAGTCAGATTCCGCACTGCCGGTAAGATTTATTATTTTGATCCGCTGGATCTGGATATTAAAAAGAATGACAATGTAATTGTAGAAACTGTACGCGGCGTGGAGTATGGAAAGGTTGTACAGGGGATTCGTGAAGTCGATGAAGAAACCGTGATTCAGCCTTTAAAGCCTGTCATGCGAGTGGCGACACCGCAGGATGATGCGGTGGAAGCGGCGAATAAGCTGAAAGAAAGAGAAGCTTTTAAGATCTGTCTTGAAAAGATTTCCAGACATAATCTGGAGATGAAGCTGATCGATGCAGAGTATACATTTGATAACAATAAGGTACTGTTTTATTTTACGGCAGATGGAAGAATCGATTTCAGAGAACTGGTAAAAGATCTGGCGAGTGTATTTAAGACCAGGATTGAGCTGCGCCAGATCGGTGTCAGAGACGAAACCAAGATTCTGGGAGGAATCGGGTGCTGCGGCCGTGTTCTGTGCTGTCATACACATCTTCCGGAGTTTGTGCCGGTGAGCATTAAGATGGCAAAGGAACAGAATCTTTCCCTGAATCCTTCCAAGATCAGCGGGTGCTGCGGTCGTCTTATGTGCTGTCTGAAGCATGAAGAGGAAACTTATGAATATCTGAACAGCCGTCTTCCTGAGATTGGCGACACGGTTGCAACTCCTGATGGAATCAGGGGAGAGGTGCATAGTGTGAATGTGCTTCGTCAGCTTGTAAAGGTGATCGTAGTAGTTGATAAAGACGATAAAGAAATTCGTGAGTATAAAGTAGATGAGCTGAAGTTTAAGCCGCGCCGCAGACGGAACAGCTCCAATGTGGCAGATAAGGAGGCTGAAAGAGAATTAAAAGCTCTTGAAGCAATGGAACGCCGGGAAAGGAACAATAAATTATCATGACAGAGCATCTGGTTTATCCTTATGAGCGTGTTGACGATCTGCAGCGGAAAGGCTATCGGATCATTCAGAACCCCGACTGGTTCTGTTTTGGAATGGATGCGGTGCTGCTGAGTGCGTTTGCTGCAGTCAAACCAGGTGAAACGGTATTGGATATGGGTACAGGAACCGGCGTGATTCCGATTTTGATGGAGGCGCGGACCAAAGGAAGTCATTTCACAGGTCTGGAGATTCAGAAGCCTGTGGCGGATATGGCTTTGCGCAGCGTGCATCTGAATCAGCTGGAAGAAAAAGTATCCATTGTAAATGGTGATATAAAGGAGGCTTCTTCCATTTTTGGAAGGGCTTCTTTTGATATCGTCACCTGTAATCCGCCGTATATGGACAATCAGCATGGTCTGCAGAATCCTTCTGCTCCCAAAGCAATAGCGCGGCATGAGGTACTTTGTACATTTGAGGATGTAGCAAGAGAAGCTTCTGCCTGTCTGCGTCCCGGCGGGAGGTTTTATCTGGTGCACAGACCGAGGCGTCTGATGGATTTGCTGACGATACTTCGTTCCTTTCATCTGGAGCCGAAGCGTATGCGTTTTGTACATCCTTTTGTGGACAGAGAGGCTAATATGGTTCTGATCGAAGCATTTCGCGGCGGCGGAGTACAGATGCATATAGAACCGCCGTTAGTTGTTTATCAGGATGTGAATATATATACTGATGAGGTGAAAAGACTGTATTACACTGATTCAGAGAACTAAGAAAAGAAAAAGGAGTCTCTTATGCTGTATCTGTGTGCTACTCCGATTGGTAATCTGGAGGATATTACATTACGTGTTTTAAATACATTAAAAGCGGTGGATCTGATCGCTGCGGAGGATACCCGCCACAGTATTAAATTGTTGAACCATTTTGAGATAAAAACCCCGATGACGAGCTACCATGAGTACAATAAGGTGGAAAAGGCAAGGCAGCTGGTGGAACTGATGCAGCAGGGGAAAGAGATTGCGCTTGTTACAGACGCAGGAACTCCGGGAATTTCTGATCCCGGGGAGGAGCTGGTTCGTCAGTGCTACGAAGCGGGAATTCCGGTAACAGCGCTGCCTGGCCCGGCGGCCTGTATCACGGCGCTGATTCAGTCAGGCCTGCCAACCAGACGCTTCTGTTTTGAGGCGTTTCTGCCTTCTGATAAAAAGGAAAGAGCGCAGGTTCTGAAAGAGCTGGTTGATGAAACAAGAACCATGATCGTTTATGAAGCGCCCCATCATCTGCTTCGGACTCTGAAGGAGCTGCGGGAAGTGCTGGGAGGAGAACGGCATGTGAATCTGTGCAGGGAACTGACAAAGCACTATGAGGAGAAATGGCTGACGACAATGGATGAAGCGATTGCAGGTTTGGAGGAACAGGGTCCCCGCGGGGAATATGTACTGGTTATTGAAGGACGCAGCCGTGAATCCTTAAAACAGGAGAAGATTGAAAGCTTTGCAAGAATGTCTGTAGCGGAACATATGGAACTGTATCTTTCGCAGGGAAAGGACCGCAAAGAGGCGATGAAACTGGTGGCAAAGGACAGAGGCGTATCCAAAAGGGATATCTATCAGGAATTGCTGAACGAGTAAATATGAGAATTTCCGGGAATTTTTGAAATTTTTAAAAACTTTCGAGAACTTAAGGAATTGCAGAGGCTTGTGAGAGAAATAATATACCAGGCTGCTTTCGGGCAGCCCGGGTTTTGTATAAAATTATAAATTATTTTTCGGTTTTTTCAGTTTTTTCAATTGTGAATCCGGCAAGTTCGGCCAGCTTTTTAATCGTTTTTCGCGAAATTGTTTTCCCCTTATATTCGATCAGATCTTCCCTGGAACCGGTAAAAATATCGCTGTCACAGTGTTTTGCTAAAATGATCCGGTCACCTTCAATAAATATTTCCAAAGCATCTTTTTCATCTAGCTGCATACTGCGGCGTAATTCGATGGGAATGGTAATCCGGCCCAGTTCGTCAAGTTTTCTGATTACGCCAGTGCTTTTCATAGAGCCTCCTATATCGTTGTGTTAGTTGTCAGTAGCTATACGTTGTCGGACAGTGCTCTGCCACTGGCCGTTTACCCGAAAGGTATCTTAAGTGTATGTACAGAAATAATTCGCAGCTGTTTCCGACTGCATTCGGTAAAACAGTTACCAATTTCCATAATATTAACTTAATTGTCAGAGTATGTCAATCGTTTTAGGCAGACAAATTTAAGAAAGTAGAGGAAAAAGTGAAAAATTTATAGTTTCAGGTAAAAAAGTATAGTAAACAGATGCGTTAACGAATCTGTACTTTTTGAACGTAGAAGCTGAGAATTTTAGCTGCCTGTTTCATTTCTTCCTCTGTAAAAGGATGGAGTCCCTTCTGAGAAACATTGGCACTGTCGCGGAATGTCTGCAGGCAGCATAGTTTAGCTCCTGAAAGCAGCTGCCCCAGTTCGTGAAATGAGGCAGGTTCATGAAGCTCTCTGACGACTGTAGTTCGAAATTCATATGGAATGTGGCTGTTTTGAATCCATGTGATACTTTGTTTGATCGTATCAACAGAAAATTTTACCCCGGCAGCTTTGGCATAGTGATCGGGAGCAGCTTTTACATCCATGGCGATGTAATCGAGCAGCCGGTTTTCTATAAGATACTGAATACGATCGGGAAAAGTACCATTTGTATCCAGTTTGACCTTCAGATTCAGATTTCTGATGCGGCGGATGAAGTCCGGCAGATCCGGGTGTATGGTGGGTTCGCCCCCTGTGATTACTACGCCTTCCAGTACGCCGGCTCTTTTCTTTAGAAAGGAAAAGATTTCTTCTATCTGAAGGGGCTGCATGTCCCGGGGGTGGAGAAGCTCAGAATTGTGACAGAAAGGACAGTTGAAATTACAGCCGCCGGTGAATACAATAGCAGAGATGTGCTCCGGATAATCCAGAAGCGAAGTTTTTTGGAGTCCGTATATTTGCATGGTTTATTACCTCGTAATTTTATAATTTTACTGTATATTTCAAATATTTGAAGAATGTTTGAAGGATTTTTGAAGAATTGCGGAAATTGCGTAGCAATGGAGCAATTCGTGGTATCAAATCCGGGGCAAAATGCCTTTTGACCCGGATATCATTTTGTAAGTATAACATAAAAAATGCAAAAGGGCACGAAACGTGAGATTATTTTAGCTTACGGAAGGTTATGAAAGGAAAGTCTATGGGAACATCACAGGAACGCAGGCAGGCGAGAGAAGCAAGGAAAGAGCAGAAAGAAGCACTTTTACAGAAACAGATGGAGCTGCAGAGACAGCTGGATGAAAAATATATGAAGGAGGCCATGAAACAGGCCCGAAAAGCAGCGAAATTAGGTGAAGTGCCGATTGGCTGCGTGATTGTGTATGATGGAAAAATCATCGGCCGCGGCTACAACCGCCGCAATACGGATAAAAGCACCCTGTCTCATGCGGAAATCACAGCAATTAAAAAAGCCAGCCGTGTTATAAATGACTGGCGATTGGAGGAATGTACCCTGTATGTAACTCTGGAACCGTGTCAGATGTGCTCAGGTGCAATTGTACAGGCAAGGATTCCGCGCGTTGTTATGGGATGCAGAAACCCGAAGGCAGGCTGTGCCGGTTCTGTTTTAAACCTGCTTCAGATGCAGGAATTTAATCATCAGGTAGAAATTACGGAAAATATATGCCAGGAAGAATGTTCCATGCTGTTGAAAAACTTTTTTAAGGAGCTTAGGAAGCGTTTGAAGGAAGAAAAGAGAAGTGGTGCTGTTCAGGTTTCTGAACAGTAGAATAAAAGAGGTATTATGGAATGTGTGAAGGCTTCATTAAGGGCCCATTAAGGCTCATTAAGGCTCCATTACAGTACAATCCTGTTCGGGGACGCGCTCTCGCTCTGATCGAACGCAGCGGAACTAAACTCTCGAACTGTCTTTCAGACAGCCCGATCGTTAAGTACCGGCGTTCTCTAAGGTCCCTTTCACAGGATCGTACTGTAATTCCGCCGCCAGGTTTCGCGATATTTTATAGGTTTAATAGATGCTGAAAAATTATGCGTCTATCTTCCTGCAGTTGTTGGGCAGCTTATGACAGCAAAAGCTGCAAAAACCAGCAAGTTGTCCAGGATATAAGTCTGTTCGAAAATTTCTGAATAGTGACATATTATCAGGTGTCAGTCAGGTCTTGAATTATGGGGCGTCGGGTCAGATCTTGAATTATCGGGTTGACAAAAAAGGGTATAACATGTATACTTAACAGGTGCATTAGCTGGCGGGAGTGTTTTCTGCGGTGGATGTACAGCGTGATTTTGTTATAAAGTTTCCGCGCAGCCGGGGAGTTAGCGGTGCCCTGTACCTGCAATCCGCTATAGCAGGGGTGATATCTGAGCCGAGGGTTGTCCATTGTAGGGCCTGCCCTGTATAAGCGGCGTTGAGATCTGGGTCTTGCGCAACAGAAACCCGTGAACCGTGTCAGGTCAGGAATGGAGCAGCACTAAGCGGGAGCTTCTGTGTGCCGTAAGGCAGCCTGGGTTGAGCTGGCTGTATGGGTAACGCTTATGATGGCATTTCGAAGCCGGATGCGCGGATTTTTTATATAGATTTTTTATA
>JAUNPP010000116.1 GCA_030536685.1 Lachnospiraceae bacterium | reverse complement strand
AAACTGCAGCGGCGGAATTACAGTACAATCCTGTGAAAGGGACCATAGAGAACGCGTCCCCGAACAGGAATGTACTGTAATGGAGCCTTCACATATTTTCATGCTATAGAGTAAACCGTCATTAAAAGCATGCGTTTGCCCTGAGCAGAAGTATTCTAAACCTTGTAGAATGACTTCAAATATGGTATAACACAAGAGCCACTCGCAGTAAGAATGCCGATGGCATTCTTGAATTTAAAAGCATAAAAGCATAAAAGTAATCCTTTGATCTACAGGTGTATTATGAATCAGGTGTATTATGAATAATGAAACAAACAATGAAAAAAATCAGTCTCTTGGCTTTGAATCCCTGGATACGCTGATACAGCGCTGGAAGGAAGGGACATTTGGTGAGATTGCAGATGACTGGAAGTGGATATTTTCCTACAGTGTCAGATATAAAGGCGCGATTCTGTTTTATATCCTGCTGGGAATCCTCAACACTTCCATGGGGCTGGCGGGAAGCGTTGCCAGCAAGTATCTGATTGATATCATTACCGGCTATAAAATGGATCAGCTGTGGCTTTTGATCGTTATAACGATTGGGAGCGCTGCCTTTGGCCTGCTGTTCGGCAATATTATCAACCGCGTTTCCACCAAATTAAGTATTTACATTAATAACGATATTCAGGCGGATATTTTCGATAAGATTATTGATGCGGACTGGCTGGAAATTAATAAATATTCCAATGGAGATGTGCTGAACCGTTTTAACAGCGATGTGAATACGGTCAGCTCCAACGCGATCAGCTGGCTTCCTTCTATTATTATTGCAATCTATAACTTTGCCGCTACATTTTTTGTAATCCTGCATTATGACGTTGCAATGGCCTTTATTGCATTTGCCAGTGCGCCGTTTATGCTGCTGATGTCCCGGTTTCTGATCAAAAAACAGCGGGAGTACAGTAAAAAGGTGCGGGAGATGAGCAGTAAGCTGATGACCTTTGAGGTGGAGACTTTTTATAATGTTGATACGATCAAATCATTTGGCGTGGCTTCTCATTACAGTAAAAAAATGCGCTGGTGGCAGGGAAAATTTAAAGATATCAGCTTGAAATACAATATGTTTTCGATTAAAACAGGTACCGTGATGAGCATAATGGGGTTGTTTGTGCAGTATCTGGCATTTGGATACTGTCTGTATCGTTTATGGACGCATGATATTACATACGGTACTATGACGTTGTTTATGCAGCAGCGCTCCAATTTGTCCGGTGCATTTAACAGCCTGGTGGGAATCATTCCGTCATTTTTGAACAGCTCTGTGTCGGCACACCGAATCCGCGAGCTGGTGCAGCTGCCGAAGGAGGTGCATATTCCTTCCAGCGGTGAGCTCGATGCTTTTGTCAGCGATGGTTTTGAAGTTAAAATGAAGGATGTGAATTTCTCCTACGTCAAAGAAAAAAGAATTATCACCGAGTCTTCCTTTATCGCAAAGCCGGGAGAAATCGTGGCGCTGGTCGGCCCTTCGGGAGAAGGAAAAACAACGATGATCCGTCTGATCCTGGGTCTGATCCGGCCTGATTCAGGGCAGGCGACCATTACGGCCTCCAATGGACATCAGGTATCTATGAACGCAGATACCCGCCATTTATTTGCATATGTACCGCAGGGCAATACGATTCTTTCCGGTACAATTGCGGAAAATATGCGGATGGTAAAGGAAGATGCAACGGATGAGGAGATTGTGGAGGCATTGAAAATCGCCTGTGCATGGGATTTTGTAAAAAATATGCCGAATACTTTTAACTGCAACATCGGAGAGCGTGGACGCGGATTTTCCGAGGGACAGGCGCAGCGTATTGCAATCGCGCGTGCGGTTCTGCGTGACAGCCCGATCCTTCTGCTTGATGAAGCGACCTCTGCTCTGGATGTAACGACTGAGCGGAAGGTTCTGCGCAATATTGTGCAGCAGAAACCGAATAAAACCTGCATTGTAACGACTCACAGACCCAGCGTGCTGAATTTGTGCCAGCGTGTTTACCGGGTGATGGAGACCAGGGTTACGGAATTATCAGAAGAAGAATCCAGCAAGATGGCGATGGACTTCTAAGGCGAAAAGTATGCGATGGGGGGAAAATATGCGATGGATGAAGAGGCTGCTTACACTTCTGGCGCTTCTGGGCGCGGCAGCAGCAGTTGTATATTTTGGATTATGGGAAAATAACTGGCTTCAGGTGACGCACTATGCGATGGAGTCAGAGCGGATCCAGCAGACAGTCAGAATCGTTCAGCTTACCGATCTGCATAATCATGAATTTGGCGAAAAAAATGAAAAACTGCTGGAATTGATCCGCAGAGAAAAACCGGATCTGATCGTAATTACGGGAGATTGTCTGAACGCATCAGAGAAGCGGACGGATATTATGCTGTCATTGTTTGAAAAATGCACGGAAATTGCTCCGACCTATGTTTCTTATGGGAATCATGAGATTGAATATATGGAAAATTTCACTGGTAAAGAGCAGCTGCAGGATGAAATCCTGAAAACGGGAGTCAGGCTTCTTGACAGATCCTGGGAGGATGTGGAAATCGGCGGAAACAAGCTGCGGATCGGTGGAATTTACGGCTATGTGCTTTCTCCGGAAGTTAAAAAAGAAACTTATATGAAGGATGATGATTCGGAAGTGCAGTTTATGGAAGCTTTTGGAGATACCGGGCGTTTCCGGCTGCTTTTAAGTCATCGGCCTGAGGGACTGCTGCTGTGGGATTCCATGGAATATTTTGATGTAGATCTGATCTTTTCCGGTCATCTTCATGGCGGACAGATTCGTCTGCCGGTAATCGGAGGACTCTATTCACCGGAGGAAGGCTGGTTTCCAAGCATCACAGATGGCTATTTTGAAAAGGGAGGTTCTGTCATGGCGCTCTCCCGCGGCCTGGGAAATACGGAGTCGGTTCCGCGCTGGAATAACCGTCCCCAGGTCATCAGTTTACAGTTAAAAGCAGCTGTGAAATAAAAATAAAGCAGCTGCGAAATAAAAATAAAGGTTGCATTATCCGCTGTTTGCACGTAAACTATAACCATAGAATAGGGGATTCTGTAAATGATTTCAGAGTCCCTGTTTTGTGTAATTTAGGTTAGATGAGGAAACAGAAAGGAAAAGCGGTCTGAAATCGGAACATAGACAGAGATTTTAGACGGCGGGAGGTTACAAATGCGTAAAATGATAAAATATATTGTACTGGTTGCAGTCATTATTTTATTAAACGGAGCGATCTATCTGATGGACAGCCGGATGGATTCGAAGCCGCCTGTTTTGACGGCAGATAAGGATACCATCTCCATCAGCGTTAAAGATGCGGAGAAAAAACTGCTGGAAGGAATGTCAGCAAAGGATGATAAAGACGGGGATCTGACGGATCAGATTATGGTCGAGGAGATATCCCCATTTCATATAGATAAGACGAGGACAGTCTCTTATGTGGTAATGGATTCTTCCATGAATGTTGCAAGAATAAAAAGACGTGTATCTTATACAGATTATCATTCTCCGGAATTTTCGTTAAAGGAAGATCCGGCCCATAATTCTTTCACCGAGGTGGATATTACCAAAACAATTCGTGCAGAGGATGTCGTGGATGGAGATATCAGTGATAAGATAAGGCTTGTTGCTTCGGATATGGATGCATTTGGGGCGACAGCATATACTTATGAGGTTACAAATAGCTGTGGAGATTTTTCGGATATCACGATTTATGATTCAAAAGACATCATTAACAGAGCAGATTTGGTCAGGGTTCCGAAGATTGTTTTGAAAGACTATCTGATTTATACAGACAGAGGGCAAAAGCCGGATTTTAAGTCTTATATTAAAGAACTGAAAGCGCCTGAAAAATCGGGTGAAACGGAAAATGAGCTGACAGTTTCTGATATTAAGATTGAGATAAAAGGAAATCCGAAAAAGGATGACTGTTATTATGTGGATTATACCATTATAACGGAGGATAATTTGATGGATACCGCTCGCCTCACGGTTGCAGTAACAGATCAGGCAAAAGAGGAGGCAGAAAAATGAATCAGATGAATCAGATAAATGAAAGATTTGCGGTGCAGAGCCTGGATATTCCCAGTATTATTCGTTCCGTTGCAAGGAAACTGATTCTGGTGCTGCTGATATCCGTAATAGCAGGGAAGCTGGCGTATATTGCCAGGCTTCAGAGCTATGTTCCCGAGTATCGGGTTGATGTCACCTTTGTTGTGACGACAAAAGGAAAGGTCAGTACGGCATCCGCTAACACCATTACAGCCAGCAAGATGGCCAGTGTATTTGCGGAGATTATAGCCAGCAGCAATCTAGCTGAGCTGGTTGCGAAAGATCTGGGAACGGAAACGATGCAGGGAACGGTTACTTCGTCTGCAGTACCGGAAACAAACCTGCTGACGATGAGTGTGACCGCAGGTTCTCCAATCATGGCATATGATATCACAAAATCAGTTATAAAGAATTATAACGTCATTTCGGATTATATTTACAAAAATGCGATCATTGAGGTTCTGACAGCACCCAGAGTGCCGCTTGGGCCGGTAAATGTTTCCGATGTAGATACTCTGGCTCGGAAAGTAAGCTTAATTACCTTCTGCTTATTGATTGCTCTTGTTGTATTTTCTTCTTATATGAAAGATACGGTCAAAAATGAATATCAGGTGGAAGAAAAACTGGATATGCCGTGTCTGGTCTCTGTTGTAGACGAGGGAAGGTATTCAATTCGCAGGCAGCTGGATCGTATTCTGAAGAAAAAGAAGAAAAGTATTCTGATTGACCAGGTTGACAGCAGCTTTTATTTTACAGAGTCCTTTAAGACACTGCGTTCATTGGTGGAATACCGTTGTGCAAAGCAGGCTGCAAAAACCGGACATGAGAAAAAAGGTTATGTTGTGATGGTAACCAGCGTTCTTGAAAATGAAGGAAAATCGACGGTAGCGGCGAATCTGGCGCTGGCACTGGCACAGAGACATGAGCATGTACTTCTGATGGATGGGGATTTAAGAAAACCGGCGCAGTTTAAGATTTTAATGGATGGTGAAAAGCCGAAGCGTTCGTTATATTCGGTTTTGTTCTATAAAAGAGACTGGCATGAGGCTTTGAGTTTTATGAAAAAGAGAAATCTGTCTGTTTTGCTGGATTCGGAAAATCATATTTCTTCCACGGAGCTTCTGCGTTCTGATTATACAGAGGAAACTTTGAAACAGATGCGGGAAGAGATGGATTATATTATTTTAGATTCGCCGCCGGTTTCCCAGGTGGCGGATGCGGAGATTCTGGCTGAATATGCAGATGAGGTGATTCTGGTAGTGCGTGAGGATCTGGTGCGTGCGGCAGATATCAATGATACGGCGGCTGTTCTGGATCAGGGAGCAGGAAAAGTCAGCGGCTGTGTGTTTAACAGAGTTCGTCCCGGTTTTGTTCGGCAGCGTATCGGTTACGGATATTATGGTGGAAGACATGGCTATGGAAGATATGGACATCGTTATGGTTATGGCTACGGTTATGGTTACGGCTATGGAAGCAGTCACCGGAAGAAAACTGATGACGGAAAGGACGCAAAATGAGTACATATGATCAGGACAATTACAAAATAGATGACACAAAGACAGGGGAAGAGGATAAGATAGATTTATTTGCCCTGTTGGATGAGTTTTTTGCCGGATTGCGTGTGATGTGGCCGCTCTGGATCCTGATTATGATTCTGGCCGCCGGATTTGGCTACATGCGTTCTGTTCGTACCTACAGCCCGGTTTATCAGGTGCAGGCTACCTTTACGGTAGAAACCGACTATGGTTCATCCAGCTATGATTATTACAATAATGCGGCAGCCTCTCAGATGGCGACGGTATTTCCTTACCTTCTGACGAGCACCCCGTTAAATGAGCTGGTAGCGGAGGAACTAAAGCTTTCCTATGTTCCCGGTTCGATATCGGCGACGGTTATGGAGAATACCAACCTGTTTAAACTCACGGTTACTTCGTCAGATGCGCAGATGGCTTATGATATTTTGAATGCGGTTATAAAAAAATACCCGGAAGTTGCAGATAAGGTAATCGGAAAGACGGTTCTGCAGATGGTAAGTGAAGCGGTTGTGCCGGAAAAGCCGATGGTGGTTTTAAATCCCGCAAAGGCAGCGGTGAAATGGGCTGCTATAGGATTTATCATCGGTGCGGTGCTGGTCTTTGTGTATGGCGCAACGCGCAATACGGTGCGAGGTGAAAATTCGCTGAAACGCTTTACCAATCAGAAATGTCTGGGCGAGATCATGCGGGTACGGCAGAAACGGTATTTGCGGATGAAAAGGAAATATCTGCTGGTGACGGATAAGAAGGCAGATTACGGCTTTCGGGAGTCGTTCCGTATGATTGTTTCACGTTTGGAGCGTGAAATGAAGAAAAAACAGGACAAGGTTCTGATGGTAACCAGCGCTCTGCAGGGCGAGGGAAAGACGACTGTGACGATGAATCTGGCATTTTCCATGGCTGAGGCAGGACAGAAGAAGGTGATTCTTCTGGACTGCGATCTGCGTAAGCCGGCTACTACGGAAGCATTGCTTGGACAAAAGAAGCCGGAATATACGGTGTATGATGTGCTGCAGGGCAGCTGTTCTCTGGAAGAAGCGCTGGTTTTGATTGGGGAAAGTGGTGTATGGCTGCTGCCTGGTGATTCCAGAACCTTTGAAAACGCATCGGAGCTGGCAGGAAGCAAGCAGATGGAAAAGCTGTTTCAGGATGCAAAGGCGTTTGCGGATTTTGTAATTGTGGATACTTCCCCGGCTGATATGATGGCAGATGCATTTTCCATCGGACAGCTGGTGGATGGGATATTGATGGTAGTACGTTATCAATACGCAAAGCGCACCTATGTGCTGAACGCTATGAGGCAGATGAACAATACGGAAGCCAGATTGTATGGCTACGTAATCAATGCCTCGGGTGTACGGATTTCGGACAAACTCAGCGGCTATCATTACGGCTATGGCTATCGCTATGGTCATGGCTCGTATCACAGAAGAAACGGCTACGGCTATGGTTATGGCTCTGGTTATGGGCAGGAAAAATCAAAGCATACAAAATAAAGATTTAAATTATGGAGGAAATAAAAGAAAATGGAAGACCAGTTGATTAAGGTCGATATTTATGATAAGGAAATCGGATACGGAACGAAGGAGGAAATCCACCGGAAAGGACAGCTGCACAGAGCATTTTCGGTATTTCTGGTCGATGGTGACCGTATGCTGATCCAGAAAAGACACAAAGACAAATATCATTCAGGCGGTTTATGGGCGAATGCCTGCTGTTCTCATCCGAGAAAGGATGAGGCCCTGGAGGATGCGATTGAACGCAGACTGATGGAGGAGCTGGGAATACAGGCTCCTTGCAGAGAACTCTGCCATTTTGTGTATTTTATGAAATTTTCTGAAAATATGCACGAATATGAACTCGATCATATTTTCCTGGGAACCTTTGACGGGGAAGTCAACTTTGACCGTACAGAAATTGAAGAGATGAAATGGGTGGATTTTGATGAGCTGGAGGATGATATGGAGAAAAATCCGGGTCATTATGCAAGCTGGTTTTTAATCGCGGCGCCCAAAGTACTGGAATTTTTAAGGGGTTAATTTATGCACAATCTGATGAGAGATGAAGAAAGCAGGGAACTGCTGGTACAACAGTATTATCAGCAGATTATGAGCTGCTGGGGCATGGAGCAGATTAAGAGCATTGTACGAAAATGGGAGCTGCTGCGTACCAATGTCGGCAGCTTCCCGGCAGATGAACCGGTTCTTTTGCCGGAATATCTGTGGTTTTCCCGCTCGGGAACCGGCAAATCAGAAATGCTGCAATTGCTTGCAGGTTATCTGGATGCGGCTCAGATCATGCCTTTTAACGGAATGGAGAAGGTGATTGAATTTACTCTGGAATACTGCGAGGAAAATGAACCGTTTACGGAGCTGGAAAATCTGATCAAATATTTATCAGCATCTTCCGGCTATCACAATGAATTTAAGGGGATACTGGCAGTAAATCTGGACAACTGGCTTCCGCATCTGGACAATCCGCATTTTATTGAATTTCTTGAATTTTTGTCGGAGCATAACCGCAGTCTGCTGCTGATCCTGATTGCCTGGCCGGACGAAAACTACATGGACAAGCTGGAAAAAATGCTTTCGGTTTATTTAAGGATACATACGGTTATGATTGAAATGCCGAAAGCGCAGGAGATGTTTGATTTCATCGAAGTGAAGCTGGAGCGGTATCATTGCCGGCTGTCTGAGGAAGCGGGAAGCATTCTTCTTAAAACTTTAGCGGTTTTAAGAGACCTGGAGGGCTTTGACGGCTATAAAACTCTGGAATTTATGGTGCAGGAGATCGTATACAATTATTATTGCGGAAATGAGGTTGCTTCTCATGTGATAGGGCCGGAGGTTCTGGAAGAATTCAGAGCGGACGGCAGGTTTATCAGCCAGTATAAAAAACGCTATGACAGGAAGGAACGCCTGCGTTCAGCGGGATTTCGCCCCGGATTTTAACAGCCGGAAAAAATCAGAAAATTAAGGGGAATATTATGCCTAAAATAGAGAAATATCTGGAGTATCCTCAGGATACCCGGTGGGCGACAGATGAAGAGATCATGTCGCCGATTTCTTCTTCAAAAGTAACAATAGCAAATCCGCCGTTTGTAACGGCAGGACTGATTTTAAAAAGTGATGGAAAGACGGTTTATGTGGATGGCCTGGATCACCACAGTATGATCATCGGTTCCACAGGCTCGGGAAAGAGCCGTCTGCTTTGCATGCCTATGATTGGAATCATGGCAAATGCAGGCGAGTCCTTTATTGCGACAGATCCGAAGGGAGAGCTGTTCCAGATGACCTCCGGTTTTGCAAAAAATCAGGGATATCAGGTGGTTGTTCTGAATTTTCGGGATGTGAGCTGTGGAGATATGTGGAATCCTCTGTTGATTCCGTATGAGCTGTATCAGAAAGGAGAGAAAGACCAGGCGTTATCCCTGCTGAATGATTTTGTGATGACTCTGACAGCCGCCGAGTGCGGAAATCAGGACAGATTCTGGACACAGATGGCGCAGTCGCTGATCCTTGCCAATATTTTGCTGCTGTTTGAAACCGGAAAACAGGAAGAAATCAATATGCACAGCCTGAGCCGCCTGTGTCTTGATTACGGCCGCCCGAGAAATCAGAATGCGGTCTATCAGCTGTTGGATTATATGAACCCGGATTCTATCGCAGGTATGAACTATACGGGGGTCTGTGTTGATGCGGAAAAGACACAGAGCTCCATCATGAGCGTGGTTCACAGCGTTCTGCGCGTATTTAATACACAGGAAGGACTTCTTCGTATGATGGCGGGCAATACCTTCGATATGCGAAGCTTTGGAAGAAAGAAAACCGCAGTCTACCTGATTATCCCGGATGAAAAAAGCACATTTCATTTTCTGGTTTCGACGTTTACAAAGCAGTGCTATGAAATGCTCATCAGTGAAGCTCACAGGGAGGAAACGATGCGTCTTCCGGTTCGCGTGAACTTTATGCTGGATGAATTTGCCAATCTTCCGTCAATCCCGGATATGCCAAATATGATCTCGGCAGCACGAAGCCGCAATATCCGTTTCCATCTGGTGATACAGAGCATGAACCAGCTGTACAGCAAGTACGGACATGATTCGGACACGATCAGCAGCAATTGCGAAAACTGGGTCTATTTAAATTCCAAGGAATACGATTATCTTGAGGAAATCAGCAAACGCTGCGGAAATCTTCTGGACAACCGAAATCAGCTCCGCCCTCTGATCACTCCTTCCCGGCTTCAGCATCTGGATAAGGAACGCGGGGAAGCGCTGATCTTTCACGGGCGCCACTACCCGTATATCACATACCTGGCAGACATTTCCAGATATGATTTCCAGGTATGTACGCCTGTTGAGCTGAAGCGGGAAAAGAGAAAACCGGTTTCTGTTTTTCACGCAGATGAAATTCTGCAGGAACTGAAAACCGGAAAAAGAGCTCCTTTATTTTATGAATCCGAGGACGAATCCGGCGAGTGCGGATTTGACGAGGAAGGCAGGGATGAAGATTATTTCCCGGGAGTTGTCCCTCCTTCTTTGGCAGAGACTTTACTGGAAGAACTGTGTGCAGAACGCAGGCAGAAACAGCAGGCTGAAATCCCAGGACTTCAGATGCTGTGCTACCTTCTTTCTTCGCAGAGAAAAATGAAAAAAATCAGCGAAATGGGACTTGCAGAGAAAGAGCGGTATGAAGCAGAGGATATCTGCCGTAAGACGGAGCTGGCTGCCTGCTGCACATTATTAGCAGGAAAATCCTTTAAAAAAGGCGAAACGGAAGAATACCAGAGCAGCCAGGATGAAACGGAAGAATACCA
>JAUNPP010000115.1 GCA_030536685.1 Lachnospiraceae bacterium | reverse complement strand
ATCCCGCATAAACACTGGGGTTACAAGGCTTTTTTGTTCATAAAAGTGTCAAAGACAGGGTTATACCTTTCCACCAATAATTTGTCAAGTCTGATAGACAAATTATGCATTTTAGCCCCTCAGAATATTATTACCGTTTAGCCCCTCAGAATATTATTACCGTTCACACACCTTTTTATTGGCTGTCTGGAAATCCCTGAGCAGTAACAGAATATTTTTTCTCTATCAGGAGAATACTGAAAAAAGGATCAGGAAAGGAGTTTATCTATGAAATTGCATTCAAAATATATCTGCGGGATTCTTTCCCTTCTTTTGCTCACGGCAGCAGTTTCGGGGTGCCAAAATTTTGCACGTTCTGAAAATACGCCTCCTGCGGCAGAGGCTTTTTCTAAAATCAGATCTGAAGAAAAAAAATACTCGGAAAATGAATTGCTTGCTTTCGATAACACGATTCAGAACTGGGGACAGGGCGTTCAGTTCAATTCGGATAACCAGCCCCTGTCTTCTCTTGAATTTCAGGAAAAATATGGTTCTTTTCAGGCAGATTTTATCGGTCCTCAGGAGAAAACCATCTGGCTTACCTTTGATGAGGGATATGAAAATGGTTATACAGAGAAAATACTGAATGTTTTAAAGGAAAAGAACTGCCCGGCTGTCTTTTTTGTCACCGGTCAGTATGCGCAGGAAAATGCTGCGCTTATGGAGCAGATGGTGGCTGACGGACATGCCATAGGCAACCACTCGTGGGCTCATCCTTCAGGCGGTATGCCGTCTCTGACAATTGAGGAACAGACTGCTGACATGGATAAGCTCCATCAATACGTAAAAGAACATTATGATTATGAAATGACATTATTTCGCTATCCTGCGGGTATTTTCAGTGAACAATCCATGGCGGTAACCCAATCCTACGGATACCGCACACTCTTCTGGAGCTTCGCTTATGCAGACTGGGATCCCGACAAACAGCCGGATGCCGCTCAGACCCTGAAAAAGCTGTGCGACCGCCTTCATCCCGGTTCCATTTATCTTCTGCATGCAGTATCCTCCGTCAACGCTGAAATTCTGGGAGACTTTATTGATTATGCAAGAAAGGAAGGCTACGAATTCCGGATTCCGGATTCATTGTAGCATACAGATCATCTTGTACAAGGAACAGGCTGTCATACGACAGCCTGTCCTTTATATAGCCTTGTATACAGCAAAAACCTCTGCAGCAGCTGTGAATATTATGTACTATTCTGTCAAAGAATCATACAATGCTTCATACTGTTTTGCAGAACTGGACCATGAGAAGTCTTTCTTCATTCCACGTTCCACAATACGGTTCCATTCCTTTTTATTGCCAAAATAAACGTTCTTCGCATAGTTTACAATGCCAAGCATCTCATGTGCATTGTAATTGCTGAAGGAGAAGCCGGTTCCTGTACGTTCATATTCGTTGTAAGGCTCTACTGTGTCCTTCAGGCCGCCGGTTTCACGAACCATCGGCACTGTGCCATAGCGAAGGCTCATCAGCTGGCTCAAACCACAGGGTTCAAACAGAGACGGCATCAGGAACGCATCGCAGCCGGCATAAATCTTGTGGGAAAGCTCCTCTGAATAGTAAATATTGGCAGATACTCTGTCATTATACTTATCCGCATAGAAACGGAACATGCTTTCATACTTGGAATCTCCGGTTCCCAGAACTACAATCTGCGTATCCTCCTGACACAGCGCTTCCATTACACAGGCAATCAGGTCAAATCCCTTCTGATCTGTCAGCCGGGACACAATACCAATCACAAATTTGCTCTTATCAACAGGGAGTCCAACCTCTTCCTGCAGAGCCATCTTATTCTTTACTTTTTCCTTGCGGAAATTGTCCACAGAATAGTTCTTTTTAATGTGAGGATCTGTTGCGGGATTAAAATCATCGTAATCAATACCGTTTACAATACCTGACAGATCATTGGATCTTGCGCGGATCAGCCCGTCAAGACCTTCCCCGTAGAATTCCAGCTTGATTTCTTCCGCATACGTATTACTTACCGTCGTAATCTTATCTGCATACACCAGACCGCCCTTTAACAGGTTGCCATCCTTATATGCTTCCAGCTTATCCGGTGCAAAATAATAATCAGACAGCCCTGTAAACTGCTGAATGACGGGAATACTCCATACACCCTGGAATTTCAGGTTATGGATCGTCATAATAGATTTCATATCCTTAAAGAAATCGCCGCCGCGGAAGCTGTCCTTTAAAAGAACAGGCACCAGGCCGCTCTGCCAGTCATGACAGTGTACGATATCCGGCTGGAATCCGATCACCGGCAGCGCAGACAGGGCCGCACGACAGAAGAAACAGAACTTCTGCAGATCCCAGAACCAGTCGCCATAAGGCTTGTCACCGCCAAAATACTCTTCATTGTCAATAAAATAGAAGGTAACGCCATCAACAACTGTGGTCAGAATCCCTACATAACGGTTTGCACCATTATAATACATATAGAAATGATCCTTGTAAGTCAGCTGATCAAAATAAGGTCTCTTCATACAAAGATATTTCGGCAGAACCACACGCACATCATACTTTTCCTTGTCAAAATACTTTGGCAGAGAACCAGCAACATCTGCCAATCCACCTGTCTTGATAAAAGGAACTGCTTCTGATGCAACAAAAAGAATTTTTTTCATTTTTCACCTCTCCATATTTAACCGCTGAGCGGAATTTTCATCTGGTCAGCCGCAAAGGCTGACGTTCTTAAGTAAAACGATCCAAAAATTATTACAGCACGATCCCATCTGTTATATGAGGGAAGATACGATCGCGCTCTGCAGACAGCAATTACACGCGGCACAACCGCCCAACTGCCAACTGCCTGTCTGTCATCCCATCGCCGTACATGAAGTTAGTAATATCATACCAGTTCTGTAATGGTTTTGCAACAATTCACAGCAATAAAGCATATAAATTCGCAATAATACGCCAATTAAATATATAAATTCACAATATGATAAAAGTTCATATACAAATAAAAAAGAGCTGATCCAGTATCAGCTCTTTCGAATTGCTATCAATGAAATTATCTTTGAAATTACTTTAAATCCTGCTTCTGCGTTTCTTAATTCAGCTTCGCAGCAAGATCTTTAATTTTTTCCACTTCTTCTCTGGAAAGACCTTTCTGATCTGATAAAG
Organism: Lachnospiraceae bacterium; assembly: GCA_030536685.1. GTDB lineage: Bacteria > Bacillota > Clostridia > Lachnospirales > Lachnospiraceae > TWA4. Next base: position 7,304 of record JAUNPP010000115.1, on the reverse strand, counting down.
AAGCAATCAAACCGGAAGGAGATCCTTCAAACCAGAAATCCAAAAACATCCTTGTCTGTTCGCCCTTGTAATCCTCTTCCTTAACAAGGGGCACATAATAAAATACTCTTCCCTGACGATAAGAACGTAAATATCCTTTTTCAATCAGGTGAAGCAGAAATGTACTGATAGTCTGTCTCTTCCATACCTTATGAAATCTGGTTTCCAGATCTTTCATAATTTCCTGCAGGGAGACATCCTTTCCAGCATCCCAGACACTTTTCATCACAATCTGTTCGCAATCGGTCATTAAATCCATAAAAAACATCCTTTCTATGCTTTATCACTTTTATCCAGCAGGCAAATACTCTACTCCGTTACACATTCTTTACCGGTTCAGAGGGGTCAGCTCTGACGTAACTGAGTAATCCTTCCGCCGGAAAAACATGGGACAAAACAGTTCCTGAATAAACTGATTTTGTCTGTCATTTAATAATACTATTATTTTTAAAAAAACACAACCCCTGAACGAATATTACTGGCTTTTTTAAGGAAATGTTCACACAAATTTTATGAAATTCACAAAAGAAGACGCATTATCTGCAATGTTTTATACTACGGATTTATAATACGGAAAAAGCTCGCATCCCGAAAAGCAAAAAAATAAGGGTTCAGACTTTCATCTAAACCCTTATGCAGATGGCGGGACTTGAACCCGCACCCAGTTAACCCGGACATGAACCTGAATCATGCGCGTATGCCAATTCCGCCACATCTGCAAACCTGCTGTGGAGCCACTCTCGCGTATCTCCTTGGCACGTTTGATAGTATATACGATATCAAAGTATTTGTCAACAGAAATTTTAATTTTTTTTATTTTTAGATGGGGGTGGCTGTTCAGGGATTCCTGGACAGAGTGGGTGTCCAGGGGACGCAAGCCTGCGGTGATACAGGTCTGACCGGGGCTAAGGTGGTGCTTCGCACCAATACGCCCCTTGCAGACCTGTATCACCGCAGGCTTGCTGGTTTTTGTGGATTCCTTCTGTCATGGAATGCTGAACAGTTGTGGGGTGGATTGCTGCTTGAGTTTTTGGGTTTGTAGTCTGTGTAAACAGTGAGGGGGATTGGGATTCTTTTGGGAACCCGGGGTAGAATGCGAAAGGGCTTTTGGGGTGGGATTGTTTGAAACATTGTTTCCTGGTAAACAAAAAAGTCCGGATAATATATCCGGACTTTCCAGTGCAGTCGGCGGGACTTGAACCCGCACGAGCGCAATGCTCACTAGATCCTTAGTCTAGCGCGTATGCCAATTCCGCCACGACTGCATCTTGCTGTGCTGTTCGTAAGTGATTTCTCGCTTGCGACCTCTGTATCTTACAATATATCGAAGAAATTGTCAAGCACTTTTTTTTACATTTTTTATTTTTTTTCAAATGCTGCAAAAATCCTGTTTTTTACCACATTTCGCAATATACCTCTATTCCCTCTGTATCATAAAAGCATTGAAAGATGAGGGGGAATTTCCCTTTCACAATATACCTCTATTTCTCTCTGTCTGCGGCGGCGGAATTACAGTACCATCCTGTGAAAGGGACCATAGAGAACGCCGGTACTTAACGATCGGGCTGTCTGAAAGACAGTTCGAGAGTTTAGTACCGCTGCGTTCGATCCGAGCGAGAGCGCGTCCCCGAACAGGATTGTACTGTAATGGAGCCTTCACACATTTCCACAATCTTTGTTTCATCTGCTCTTGACATCGTATCTATCTTGTAATACAATATAGTAAATCTACTTTGTAATGCAAGGTAGAAAGCTGTAAGGAGGGCGAGGCGTGTGATTCCATCGCAGATGTTAAAAGGTACTTTGGAAGGCTGTGTTATCGCAATTATAAGCAAAAAGGAGACCTACGGTTATGAGATAGCGGAGCAGTTAAAGGATTACGGTTTTGGAAGGATTGCAGAGGGTACGATTTATCCGCTGCTGCTGCGGCTTGAAAAGAATCTTCTGATCAAAGCGGTTTACCGTGATTCCGGTGTTGGGCCAAAGAGGAAGTACTATTCCCTGACGGAAAAAGGGGAGGAAGAATTGAAACTTTTTTTTCAGAACTATCGGGAACTGACCACTGCTGTCAATTCCCTTATAAAAGATACAGGAGGTTTTCAGGATGAGTAAACGGACACAATTACTGTTAAAGGAAAATAACCGGCTGGAAGAAGAACTCTCGGCTGACAGCAGGGAGATCTTAAGCGATATCGTTGTTTATATTCGTTCCGCCAATATCAGTCCCTATTATCAGGAGATCGTGCGGCGGGATATCTGGCAGATGATTCTTGATGGAGAAGCCAGAGGTGTTTCTGCTTCTGAGATTATCGGAGAAGACTACAAGGCTTTCTGCGATCAGGTCATTGATGCGCTGCCAAAGCCTGATAAAAAAGAGAAGCTTCTTACCAACCTGCGGGATGCTCTGCTTTCCCTTATCGTCCTGCTGGTAATCCGTTTTTGCTTCCAGATCATCCATTTTCTTCTTTTTTCAGAAGAATGGCCATATTTTCAGGTTACCGCCGGGGATGTCGTCAGCGCTGTGCTCATCCTCCTCGCTGCATTTTCTGTTTTCACTGCGATTTCACGCAATGCTTTTAATAACAGCTCCGCTTTTAACAAAGGGCTGTTTGCCATGATATTTGTCGCCATGATCCTTTGCACCTGCGCAAACCTCTTCCTGACCGCCCCTTTATTTCAGATTCATGCGCTTGCAGTCGCCGCGGGAATTTTGATTTTTTCAGCGGCCTATAAGCTTCTCGATGACCGGCTTGACTGATTGCCTGTCGTAAAACTGTGCATGCTCCCTTTTGGAAATACCAGCGTTACTCTTGTATATTCATTTTCCACAGAAGCAATCTGGATTTCCAGCCCCAGGCGGCCGCACAGTTTTTTTGACAGATACAGGCCTATTCCGGTGGCATTTGTTTTCTTTCTGTCAGAGCCGGTAAAGCCCTTTTCAAACACTCTGGATAAATCGGATGCCTTGATACCGCATCCATTGTCCTCTATCATAAGAAGCAGTTGCGTTTCGTTATCCTGGCTGTATATTCTCAGATGATTTTCCTGCTTGTCAAAATATTTGATTGCATTTTGCATAATCTGAGACAGAATAAAGGCAAGCCATTTTTCATCGGTGTAAATGATATGGTCGATGTCCTGTATATCAAGTACTACCTTTTTTTCCATAAGAGAATGGCGGAATTTTAATATCGCATTATGCATTACTTCCTTTAAATTCAGCTGTTTTATAAAATAATCCTTCTCGGTGTCTTCGCTTCTTGCATAGTAAAGCATTTGCTCTACCAGCCCAAACATCTTGTCTGTTTCTTTTTTCAATGTGTAATTTTTAGCATTGTCAAATGTCAGCGATAAGGCGCCGATCGGTATTTTGATTTCGTGGGCGAAGCTTTCGATATATTCCTGATATTCCCGCTTTTCCTCTTCAATTTTTCCGATTTTATCATTCATGAATCTGCATGCTTTTTTTAATGCATAGTAATAGGCTTCGTTTTGCATTTCCCTCGGCTTCGGTATGACTTCGGCAATATAGCAGCTTTCCTCCAGACGGTCTGCCAGATCCATAATGCGGCGGGAAGCATTTTTCTTTTTCCGGTACAGATACCACTGAAAAGAAACCTGCACAACCGTGAAAAGTCCTATCAGCAACAGGATAAATAGCAGATCCACGCCGTAGAAAAACAAAAGAAATACAACCGCTGCCAGAAAAAAGAGCTGAAACAGAATTTCTGCTGTTTTTTCTTCTAAGAACGCAAAAAAGCTCACAGTTTCCACCCCTTTCCCCGTACATTGACCAGCAGATGAACGATTCCGATATCTTTCATTTTTTTCTTTAGCCGGGATATGTTGACCAGAAGGACATTTTCATCCAGATAGTATTTATCATTCCACAGTTTTTCCAAAAGTTCATCCTTGCTGATGATCTTATCCTCGTTCATAAAGAAATAATATAAAATACGAAATTCATTTCTTGTTAATTCGGTACTCCTGTCTCCATATTTCAAAATGGATAAATGCAGATCGAGGGTACAGTCTTTTTTGGTAAGCTCACGAAAATTGTTCGGATCGGACAGCTTCAGCGCCCGTTTGATCTTTTCCAGAAGAATGAAGGTGTCATACGGCTTTGCGATAAAATCAATTCCCCCGACCTGAATACTGCGCAGCTCATCTGCGCTGGTATCCCTGCTGGTCACAAAAATAATCGGTACAGGGGTTGTTTTTTTGATTTTTTTGCAAACCTCATACCCATTTTCATAAGGCAGATTCACATCCAGCAGCACCAGATTGACGGAATAATCCGCTAACTCCGCCGTTAAATCTTTAAACTCTGTTAATAAAACGGTTTCGTACCCCTGTGCATTCAAAAGCTTTGCCAGCTCGATGCGGGTAATTTCATCATCTTCTACAATTGCAATTTTCATTACAGTGCTCCTCCTGATTCATCTTCTGCAATCGCGTGTATCTTCTTCGCCGCCTAACGCTCCTCACTGATCGTTCTCTTAAAGCCGGTGTAAGCTGCAGCCCAGTAAATTCCATAGATCAGGAAAAATATTGCCAGACTTCCTGCGAAATAAATCAGATACGTAAACCGTCCTTCCAGCATAAGCTGATAAACATGATTGACAGAAGTCAGCATGCAAAAAGCAGAAAAAACAGAATATACAACCGGAACTCCAAACAGGATCCATAATTGTTTTCTGATTGTCGCAAACAGCGCTTTGTCATTTACCCCCAGTCTTTGCAATGTCCTATAGCGATACCTATATTTTGCAGCGTCACTCAGCGATTGCACCGCAAGAATTGTACCAACCGCAGAAATCAGGATAAATGCGATATATAAGCAGAGACCGGCCATCATTGCGGTCATGGTATTTTGTTCTTCTACCGCAACGCCCCTCACATTTACCCGGTACTGTTCATTATGAACTTCTCCATCCTCATCGGTTTCCGTCAGCAGATGTCCTAGCTTTGTTACTATTTTTTCTCTTAATTCTGCATTTGTATCCTCTTTTGTATCAACAAGCAGATGCCGTTCCAGGATTTCCAGTCCCTTTACCGATTCATCCGGAACAATCACCATAAATCTTCCGCAGTTATTAATCCGATACCAGAAAGATTTTGTGTCAATTCCCTTTAAATGCAATTCACTGCCGGAAAATCGGATGCTTTTTATCGCGCTGTTGTCCTCAACCTTATACAGCAGCTGCCTGTCAGTTACCAGAAAATATTCATCCGCCTTTAATTCTATGGTATCCATATTCCGCAATTTAAGACATTTGTTATAATCGCTCAGCTTCATTACAGGATCATAGGGATAAAACTGTACATCATAATAATCCTGTATCTGATGCTCCGTTTCCCTGTAAACAGAGTATTCCAGCGTTTCGCGGATCGTATAATCTTCATCTATCACACGGATATACTCATTAAAATCATCAAACGGCCGCGACCAGTCCGAAACCTCCACATCATAAGGCGCATTTAATTCTATGCTTGTTCTGTACACGCCCTTATTGATGCCCGAGAAATTCAGACACAGTAAAGAAAGCAGTATCAGCACCGAAAGCGTTCCGAATGTAAAGCTCATCGTTCGTACTTTGGATGCAAAACCTCTTGCAACAAACATATTATCTTTCCGGTATTTCATTTTTTTACTTTTCAGCAAAACGGATAATAACAGATCTGCGCAGGTCGCTGAAATACCATAGATGCTGATGATCAACAATATCATACTGATCATGAAACAGGTCAGCGTGGATTGTTCGTTTATTTTTTCAAAACTGCAGCGCGAATGCCACAAAAGAAGTGAAGCAGCGCCGATCACAGCGCTTACCGCGAAAATATAGTTTCTTCTCCGGCTGCTGTGAAACATCTTCTTTTCATTCTGTTTCTCAAAATAAAGAAAATCATGCACCGTCATTTTTCTGATCCTTCGCAGCAGGTTCAAAAGCACCAGCGCGTAAATCGCCAGAAAATAAACTGCAAGCAATCCTATCGAAACAAGATTTACAGAAATAAAAATGACTTTCGGAACCCCCAGCAATCTCACAATGACCAGCGACACAAACTGACTGAACACAAAGCCGGCAGGAATAGCCAAAGCAAATGCAAACGCCCCCAATAATATGTTTTCCAGCACAAGTAAACGGGCAATATCCTTTTTTCGGATTCCAAGAAGCATATAGGTTCCAAGCTCTCTGCTTCTTTTTTCAAGCATAAATCTCGTGGTGTAGTTGATCAGAAAACATATTACAAATATGATAACCACATTGATAAAAGCCAACACATTTTTAAACGAGCCCATCCCCGAGGACAATTTTGCCACTTCCCCGGAGCTTACCACCAGATTAAACGCCAGCATAAGCGAAAATGAAATCGTAATGGTTATCAGATAGATCAGATAATCCTTTAAACTTCGTTTTGTATTTCTAACCGCCAATTTACCTAACATTTCCCACTTCACCTCCGAGCAGGGTCAATATATCAAGGATCTCATTAAAAAAGTCTTTTCTGCTCTTTTCCCCTTTGAAGATCTCATTGAATATTTTACCATCTTTCAAAAACAAAATACGCTCGCAAAAGGACGCGCTGAACGGATCATGTGTCACCATCAGAATGGTCGCCTGCATTTTCCGGTTAACATCAGACATGGTTTCCAGCAACAATCTGGAAGATTTCGAATCCAAAGCCCCTGTAGGCTCATCCGCCAGAATAATCTTCGGCTCATTGATCAAAGCTCTCGCACAGGCGCAGCGCTGCTTTTGACCGCCGGAAACCTCATAAGGGAATTTCGATAAAATATCCCCAATCCCCAGTCTGTCCGCAATATCACGAACTCTTTCCTCAATATCAGCAGGATTTTTCCGATTGATAACCAAAGACAAAGAAATATTTTCCTCAATCGTCAATGTATCCAAAAGGTTAAAATCCTGAAAAATAAAACCAAGATTTTCCCTCCGAAAATCCGCCAGGTCCCGGTCCTTAATTTTCGTAATATCCCGATGATCCACCAAAATACGCCCGCTGGTTACCGTATCAATAGTAGAAATGCAATTCAAAAGAGTCGTCTTCCCCGAACCGCTCGCCCCCATGATCGCCGTAAACTCCCCCTTATCCACACACATCGAAATACCATCCACAGCCCTCGTAATATTTCCCGCATTCCCCCCGTAATATTTCCTCACCTGCTCTAAATTCAAAATATGTTCCATAAAACCACTCCTCTCCTTCCATCGCACTTCCATCGTACTGCCATCGCATTTCCA
>JAUNPP010000114.1 GCA_030536685.1 Lachnospiraceae bacterium | reverse complement strand
GCAAATATAGCTAAAAAATCATCTTCTTACCAGAATAATTACATAATTTTTTATCCATTTTGCCAAAAACACATTTACAAATTTGAGTCCACGATTTTTTTTGCCCTTATTTACAGGCAAATTTCAGTGCGAATCCTATGGCATTTTATGAGAGCTTACGGTTCGCACTATAGTATTAGCGGTTCTGTAACATCCGCTACCTTTTTTGCGCCTATGTGCTCAACCTTATTCTTGTAATTATTTCCCAGATAGTAAAATCTCAGGCTGTCCACATTCTTATCAATAATATCTTCCAGGATCGCCTTAACTTCCCGGCATTTTGCAGCATCCATATTACATTCAAATACGGAATTTTGGACTCTGCTGCCATAATTTACACACTGCTTTGCCACGCGCCGAAGACGCCTCTTTCCTGCCTCCGTCTCAGTATTCACATCATAGGTAATCAATACAAGCATCAAACTCACCTACTTCCAGAAAAATGGCGGATACTCATCCAAATCCCCTCGGATATATCTGGCCAACAACATTGCCTGCACATAAGGAACCATTCCCCATTCAACTTTTTCTCCCAGGAAAGGATGCCGAATCACCTCCTGTTTTTTTGCCTGCCAATGTGATAAGAAAATTTTTCTGCTGCTGTCATCCAGCATCACTGCACCATTTTCCTTTTTAACAAATCCATCCGGCTGGATTATTTTTTTATTTATTAAAGTCAATACAAATCGATCTGCAACTGGAGCGCGCAGCTCTTCCATCATATCAAGTGCCAATGACATTCGGCCCGGCCTGTCTGTATGTAAAAATCCTGCATATGGATCTAATCCAACCGTCTCCAAACTGCCGGCACACATACCACTTAGCAGCACATAAGCAAAAGAAAGCATGGCATTTACCGCATCGAGAGGCGGCCGTCTGCTTCTTCCCCGAAATTGAAAATCTTCCTTCTGCTGCAGAATTAAATCATCAAATACAGAAAAATATACGGATGCCGCCTCTCCCTCCAGGCCTCGCAGCTCCGACACATCTGAGCAGTTTTTTATCCGTTTCATTGATTCTGATAAAAAGCCTGACTTTTCTTTTATTTTTTTCACATCCAGACGCATAGGATAATCACGGCAAGCCCTTTCCAGAATCCATTTTTCATTATACACCTTTCCCAGAATACAGTTTCTGGAGATTTTTATGCTTGAATCCGGATTTGCAGACAGGCAGTACTGTTCTTTACGCAGCATAATATTTCCTCGCATTTCCCCGGATACACGAGCCAAAAATTTTCCGCTTCCTGACAAAAATGTTAAATTGATGTCACGTTTTGCACACGCTCCCATTAAGGCAGGACTTGCTCCTGTATATCCAAACGTTACTATCGATTCCAAATTGTGCAGAGGTATCCGCCCAATTTCATTCTGCTCTTCACTTACTACCACGTTTTCCCCGTCTAATGATAAATAACGCTTCGGTGATGTTACATAAAGTGTATTCAGCAGCTTTTTCATAGCCTTACTCCTCCATCGCCTGAGCAATGTATGCTTGGACTGACTTTGTTTTTTCAAGCATGGGAAGACACAGGTCCTTCAAAGAGCAGGCATTGCAGCTTTTGGTCCGTTTTGCCTTCGGTGTATAGCCTTTATTAAAATACCGGTGCATTTCCTCAAACAGATTCCGCACCTTTTCCTTTAACTCTTTTGATATTGCAACCTGTATTCGATGTCTGGTTTCTCCATAATATAAATAACCGATTGGGATTTCACAGCACAGCATTTCCTCTAAACACATGGACTGAGCAGCCAACTGAAGAATATCCATCTCGTTCTCCTTGGGTTTTCCCTTTTTATACTCAATCGGAACCACCGTATAGAGCCCCTCGTAACCAAAAAGCGGAATCCCCACCTTGCTTTTGTGAAATTCTACTACATCACATTCACCGCTGATTCCCAGTTCCCTGGAATGCACCGGCATTGCCCTGGAAACTATCAAATCTCCTCTTTTTTCTACGATGGTTTCATCATGGACACGCTCATGCATCAAATGTCCTTCCACTGTGCGAACATTTTCTGTCCACTGCAGTTCGATATAAGCAAGCGCCCACTGCCTTCTGCAAAATGCAAAATGCTGAATCCCCGACAATTGAAGGAATTCCTCTTCCTGATACACGTTAATACACCTCCGGCTCTGCTCCATCCAGCCGCTCTACTTCTATCGTATAATCCTCAAAGGATTTCGGTCTGCTCACATTCGGTATGATTTTTACACTACGATGTACTTTCGCAGTGGAAACCTTTGGTGTTTTTTCCATATGCTGCCACCAATACAGCCGGCAGACCTCCATGCTTCCCTCCGGACGAGCAGCGGATGCATCATTTTCAAACAACGTTTTTAGCGCTTCCTTCAAATGCTCTGCATCTTCCTGGGAAAAGCCGGTTTTCTCAGCAAGCTGAACATTCACGCTCCCTTTAACTACATACAAGCCAAAACCAACACGATGTTTTGTTCCCATAGTATCAGAAGCCTTGCCTTCTTTTCCCGATTCACTGTTTACACTTTTTGTAATCTGCATACTGATAAGATCAACCGGAGATACGCTTACTGCCTGATGGATTGAAACTGGTCCCCTGATTCCCAAAGAAACATCCAGCCCCTTAAAGGCAAAAACCTGCCCGAACATTCGAACATCCGTCCATGTTTCACAGGCAACGGCTGCACATTTATCCTTGTTTGCTTTTTTTCCCAGTTTCATCTCCGTCTTCAGTGCCTCGCAATTTTCCGCCCGGTCACGCAGACTTCCACACCCATCATCCGTCCGGTCATCTGACTGTACAAAAATCCGTTCACCCATATCCTGAAGCCGGTTTCTTATTTTTCTTTTGATGCATACATCTGAAATTTCCCCATACCCATCAAAGTTTTCTCTTGGCCGGTTTCCATTCAGCGGATCTCCGTTGGGATTCGCATTTGTCACAGATACCAGCAGTACAAAATCAATTTTCCCCTTCAATTTACTCATCCTCATTCTCCTCCTGTCTGGTTTTATTTCTCAGCATATATGCCTGATTATGAAATCCTAATAAATAGCTTCCGTTTAATGCTTCATTTTTTTCGAAATCTCCCTCCAAAAAACTCCAGCAGATTTCCTCAATCAAATGTTCATAATATAACCGCTCCGATACTGCAAGCTTCATCTTATAAGGTGCAGTTCTTTCCTCAATCACCTTCCAGGTGCGGAATGGCTGCTGGGAAAAAGCACTCATAAAACGTTTTGCATTGGTTTCCCTACTCTCCTCTTTTTCCTGTGTCCGGTATTCCATCCTGTCTGCAACAGCCAGCAAACGTCCATACAGATAATTTCTGTCATGATTTTCCGTATTTAATGCCACAGTCCATACCTCCTTCTCTCCCATCTCAATCTTTTTTTTCTTTACAAAGGAGCAGGCTAATGCCAGTATACGCTCCCAATTCATCCTGTTCTCATATGATACCGGTGACGATGCCTTCTGAACAGCTAAATTCACCAGCTCCATAGGAATTGGCTGCCGAAAAATAATACATGGAAGCAGGCGTTTGCATATCTCCGCTGCCATTTTTTCATTGGCTCCCTTAAGAACCATTTCTCCTTTACTTTCCGTGCCGTATAAAAGGCTTGCTGCATCCCGAATACTTACCATGCCATAATAAAGATAAAATGATTTTTCTTTATATTTCGGCTGAAGCCAGCCGCAGTCATCATACCAATCCCGCAGATTTTTTAAATAGATGCTGGATGAAAGCCCCTGGCATTCTATCATTGCCAGGCGGCCTGTCGTAGCTGCGTCAAAAACCATCAGAAGCATTTTCGAATTCGGTTCCAATTTTCTTCCATATCCTTCCAGCGCAGTAAGAAACCTTGCCGCTTCCCTTGGATTGGTCCCATGATATACTTTCTTTTCTTCTTCATCCCCCCATCCTTCCCAGTTTTCATAGATGTCACAAACCGTGTCCGTATCCAGACTCCAATCTGGTAATTCGTTCAGATCAGATTCCCAGGCCACCATACAAAGACCGTTCCAATTCCGTCCCTGCCTGCGGATAATCCACTTTAATGCGTTATGAACCTTTTGAGAATCTTCATATCCGATTGCAAAGGCTTCTTCTTTATTCGCAAAGCGTCCCCTAAAAGTAAAATTCGTTTCATCATTTGCAGAAATCAGCTTTGCACCATCGCCTTCATTTCTGATTTTTTTCGGGTGAAGATAAGTGATTACGGTTCGTTCCCCGGTCAAATAGGATATATCGGTTTTGCCATCAATCGAACGGCAATAGGCAATATAAGCTTTCTGCAAAGTGAAATCCAGCCAGCATTCATTGGGAATCCTCGCCTCTCCTTGCTCCAGAAGATTTCTCTCCTCTTTCCATTCCGCTTCCACTGAAAATCGAACAAATGAATCAATCTGCGCTACATTCTGTATCTTTTCTTTCGGTAATACCTTCCCCTTTTCATCTGACACCAGCACGCCACAAGCAATCAAATCCTTCATCAGCTCTTCTTTTTTAAGATATTTCCATATGGCTGATACTTTTTCATGGCAAAACTCGGATTGTTTCCACTTTTCCAGGCCATTCATATACTTTTCGTGATTTTCAAAATAATCTTTCCCCTTCTCCGGAGTCACATAATTCATGTAATCCCCCGCCAGGTATTTAAGATTGTCACATAATGGATGTGCCTCTGCTCCTGCTGTACGAACAGCCGATTTTTCCGTCACCGGAATTATCGTAATTTTATCCTCATCTGCCACTCGCTCCGCCCGCAGAAAGTTCCCCTCCTCATCTATCGTCACGGTAATCTGAGCTGCCACCGTTGTGTGAAAAATCGGCAGAAGAATCAACGGTTCTCCAAATCGGCCTCTTTCCACTTTTCCCGCTAACGACTGGTTTTTCTCATATAAATCGTAAAGTTCCCTGACCCAGTTCAATCTGATGCCTCCCCCTTAAACTCATCCAGTCCATTAAAATTTCCATCTCCGAAGGTTTTTATTTCCATTTCCCGAATCCATCGTTTATCCGTACATTCCTCTGGTTTTAAAAAATGAATCACCCCATGCCGCATAACCGGTCTCCAGAAACGCACGGTCATCTTATTCTTATCTTCTTCCAATACCGCTTCATCTGCATATGTGATTCCATGATACATGAAACCAAAAGCGAGCTCTTCAATTCCGGCATAGGCACTCTCCTCCTGCCCTGCATCAAAATCACATGGTTCCACATAACCTTGACACTCCCGGGTTCCAAGATAGATGTCTCTTCTGCCGCCTCGTTTTATCATCCGTTTTGCGATATTGTGGTGCTTATTTTCATTATGATCACCGGCAAGCTCCGGACGATTCTCATTCCAGATAAAATGCGCCCGCACCTGATATCTTACATTCTTTAAATATGTATAGTAGGACAAATCATTTCCTCCGCCATAGCTGATGGGCCGGATTCCTTTTGTTTCTGTCTGGATTGGATTCATCACACGCACAGCATCGATAATCCATACAATAGAAGGTTTCCAGTACACGCTGCTGAGAATGCCCTTTAATGCTTCATATGTTGGTATCTGATAAGTGAACTTTTCTCCTCCCACCCTGGTAATGGGATCTGCAAACAATGCATAATCCCCACTCACTTCAAATTCAACTCTGTTTTCATGCATAACCTCACCTCCCGCTGCATCTGCTTACATAAATAAGTCTGGTAATGGAGCTGGTTCCGTCACCACTCCTGTATTTTTGTTATAAAACCGTTCGTCCAGCACCAACACGTTTCCTCCCCATATTTCTCGAATTCCATTTTCAATTTTCCTTCTTTCCGTTTCCGAAACAGAAACCGTATCCATCTGCAATTCTCTCAGAATCTGTTTTTTCTGCTCAAGCGGCAGATATCGGTTCTCCAGTTCGTCCAGTTGCATTTGCACATTTTTTCTATAGGGAACTACCAGCGGAGTCTTTCCGCCATCATCAATCATTTCAAATAATTCCCCTGCCGTTTGAAATGCCTGTTTTAAAATCGGTCCGTTTTTCCCATATCTGCAAAAATCCGGATTTGCAGACAACAGATTTACCAGACTTGTACTTACTCCTTTTACCGTCACCGGATAGCACATCTCTTTCTGACATCCGGCATAATAATATTGAAAATACATATTGACTGCTTTTGCAGAGTCAAGGCTTCCTTCCAGGCTTTCCGGATGCCTGGAAAACTGAGTCAGCACCGGAAGACTGGCCTGCTGCGCCAAACGGATGTCCTTCAGGTGGCTCAGGTTTTCTGCTTCTTCGTGCATTTTTACAAGAAACACATATCCCATCGCAGCCTCGCGATGTCGGTTACACCGTCCTGCTGCCTGAATCACGCTGTCTAATCCTGCCAAAGACCGGATTACGCAGCGAAAAGAAAGATTGACCCCTGCCTCAACCATCTGTGTGCTAATACAGATTTGCCTTTTCTTACTTAATAAGCACTGGTTTACCCGATTCAGCACATCCTTTCGATGAGCCGGACACATGCTGGTACTGAGATGCTGAACCGCAAACTCCTCTCCGGATAATTCCGATACCATTTCAAAAAGTTTCCTTGCGCACGCTTTCGTATTCGCAATGAAAAGAACACTCTCATACTTTTGAGCCTTTTCCATAACGTAATGCGCCGCTGTCTCGATTCTCATTCCACCAGCCGCCAATGCTGTATCATCAACTAATTGCGTTCTTCGAAACTTTTCCTCATACCGCGCTGACAGAGGAACCATATATTGAGATGGCAGAAGACGGTTCCTTGGCAGTTCTTCCAAAAGTGGCTGCGTCGCTGTACATAAAACAACCGTAGCTCCGGCAAATTCACTTAAAAAATTCATCGCCATATTAAATAATTCAATGATGCGGACCGGCAATGCCTGAACCTCATCCATGATAATGATACTGTCACACAAGCTGTGCATCCGCCTTACGCTTGCCGTTTTTCCAGAAAAAAGTGTATTTAAAAACTGAACTGCCGTTGTTACCACGACCGGACTGCTCCAGTCCTCCGTAATTCGGTCATATCTGGCCTGTTCCCCTTCATTTTCCATGACAACATTGCAATGATGTTCCAATACAATGTCCGGCATTCCCAAAGCCTCTCTTATCTCATCCGCATTCTGATCCACAATTGAATGGAAGGGAGCTGCATAGATGATTCTTTTTTTATGAAAATGAATTGCGTGATTTACAGCAAAGCGAAGACTGCTTAATGTCTTTCCAGCTCCGGTAGGCACGGTCAGCCGATATCGCCTGACTGAGTTCGTGGATACATTCCGGCATACATCTGAGATTTCACTTCGATATTGATTGATTCCTCTTTTATCCGAAAAAGAAGCAATCTTTTTTTCTATATTTTCTGCACAAGCCAGCCAAAGTATCTCCCCTTCTTTCTCAGCCTGAAATGCACAAATATCTCCGCCAGACATAAAATCTTCCGTATTTCTTCGATCTGCATCAATCAGCAGGGACATCAGCAGCCGTTCATATAGACCAAGAAAAAAATCCCGATTACCATATAAATCCGGGAGGTTCCACTCCTCCATTTTTTTTGAGATATTACCATTCAGGTTCCGTATCTCGTATTGAGCATTCCTGCATAATTCTTCAAGCTGATTCTTATTAAATTCCGAATAGAAACGAGTCCTGCATTCATCCACCGGCAATGAAAACGCCTTCTTCTTTCTTTTTTCATAGATGAACCGTCCGTCCTCCGGAGAAATGCAATCCTGCAAACCATGATGTGAATAGATTGCAAGCTGTACCATTTGTGAAAGAGATGAGAGAGGTAATAATTCATCCATCAACTGTCCGCCTGCTGTAGCGTGGTCAATCTTTCCACCTGAAGAAGCATCCGTACTTTTTATTCTCTTTTCAAAATAACTCTGCCAAACATCTGAGTATTTTCCAGCATCATGAAAAAGTGCAGTCAAATACGCAACATTTTCCAAGCATGAAAAAGGATTCTTTTTTCTTATAAGTTCTGCGGTTTCTTTACTATGAGCATAGTTTGTCTGATATTGTTCTGAAATAGGATTGTAATGAGCGTGATAATCTGACATCTTTTCTGACATATATCCACCTCTTCTTTCATAGAGAACAATAATATGAAGTTTTAATTTCCAAAATATTCTAATTTTTATTATAATATCTGAGCGACACGTCGTCAAGCATATGTCGAATTAATTTATTTTTTCTTCTTGCTTAAGTCCAGTATAATACATTTCAAGCTAACTTTCAATATATATTTACAATATCACTAAAAATTATTGTGTTGTATACAATAATATGATATACTTTCCGTGTCAGGCAGTCACTCGTCTGTGGATTTAAATAGTGATATTGTGAATATGCATAATAAAAATCGGAGAAGAAATCAATAGAATGGAATTTTTCTCCGATTTTTGTGTGCATACAGGTATATGTCCAGGAATAGCAAGCCACAGACAACATCGGAACATCAAAAACACTATGCAGCATGAACTGCAGCACAAAATAAAAAAAGCCCAGTAAATCCGGACAAATGAAAGCGCAAGACGGGAGGGTCCGCCCCAGCGCAGCGAGGGCGTTCGAAAATCGCAGTGCGCCTCGATTCCGCTTCCGCTCCATCTCGGTCGTGGGCATTCGCCCTATAAAAATAAGAAGCTATGACAGCGTTTTTGTGTAAACACAACACACCATCATAACTTCTTATTTTTGCACTGCTCATTGCTTTGCACGTAAAAAAGCGCGAGACGGGATTCGAACCCATGATAGAAATTTCAGTATTTTTGTTCACTGAAAACTCAATCCAACTCAACCCAACTTTCAAAAAGCAAAAAAGCTGAGAACCCCTGTAAAATCAAGGAGTTCTCAACTATTCAAAAAAGCGCGAGACGGGACTCGAACCCATAAAGTATCAAAAAATCATTGAAAACACAGGAGGTTTCAATGAGCAGTTTCTCTAGTCAACCCACAACTCAACCCAACAGTGAGATGGAAAAAATGTCAAGGCGCTGCGAAGCAGCTTCATTTTAGCCTTGACATTTTTTTGTGAAATCTGGCAGTTCCCCATCATCGCTAAATGGATGATTGAATCGTATTTCCTCAATCATCCATTGTTTACTGCTTACTATGGTTAAGGCAGATAAACTCATACAGGCTAACTGCTTTATTCTTTGCTTAAATTTAACTCGCATGCTATGTGCATCTCCTTTCATATTTTTCTTCTTTAAATGCAGTGAGGACATGAAACTTAATGCTTCATGTCCTCTGCTCTAATTCTTTATCATGCACCTCTTAAAGCCTTGTCAATTGCTTCTAATTGCTCATCCGTAGCACTGTGTACATTATCTGAAGTAGTTCCTTTACCACCGCTCTTGATCTCTTCACCTCTTAATTTATCCAAGATCGGATCCCCAGTGCTTGGCTGCTGAGTATTACCTGCTGGCTGGGTAGCTCCTGTGGTGTTTGTATCTCCACTATAAACTACCTGTCCACTACTTACATGCTTTGTGTTCTCAACATTTACAACATTGTCATGGCTTACACCAACACTTGCTAATGCATTTAATGTGTCTTGACTTAATGCTCCCTCTGAACCAGATGCCGTATCTGCATGAATTGTTACACCATTGTAAACTTGTCCATTCTGAAGCATACGCCCATAGTACCCTGTACCTCTTACTGTATCTAATAAGTAGTACTTGCCACCATTGGATTTCACAATCCCTGTTCTCATTGCTCCAGACCCATCCAGCAAGTACCATTGACCATGGTCTTCTATCCAACAATTCTTGGCTAAGGTTCCGTCATTCATGTAGTACCACCATGTACCTGCTTCATCAATTTTCCAATTATCGGAATATGTTTCAGCCGCCTGTGCTTCAATCACAAATGGATTGTCCATGTGCCCTGCTTCATGTACACTCGGTAAACCTACAAACATAAATGCCATCATTAAACCACATGTTACTACTAATTTCTTTGCTTTTCTATTCATAAATGTTTACCACCTTTCTGAAATTTATTTATAACTTCTATCAACTCAATGTCATTTACTTTGTTTACCATTATACTTCCTTCAGGTACTTTTAACAAGTCCTATTGCTTATCTTCATTAGTTGCCTGCTCTAACTTTTTATGAAAGCTATTTACACTAGCCATAATATATCCTCCTAAACATTTAAAATTTTTATTTTTAGACATTTAGGAGCCTTATTTATGGCTGTATTGTTTATACTTGTACTTCTGGTTTCTTTGATGCATTAAAAAAGACAGGCCACTGATGTGACCTGCCTGCTGAATTACTTGCTTGGTTTTATATATCTGAACTTTGGTTAATGTAGATTGCCATAGTTGGATCCTACAACACTGTCTGAGATTTCTTTCCACATCTCATCTGTCATTCCATAATCATACATCCAAGAGGAATCATCTGTGCTGTTATTGCTTTGTGATGAGCTTGTACTCTGATTGCTCTGAGTGCCTTGATTGCTTGGAGGAGTGGAGGTGTGGTGGGTCTGGGATTCTACTTCTGTGGCTTCTATGTGCTGAGTGTTGGTAACATTGGGTACATTGTCAAAACGGATTCCGATGGCTTTTAAACTAT
>JAUNPP010000001.1:103943-148708 GCA_030536685.1 Lachnospiraceae bacterium | reverse complement strand
TGGACTTGTTTCCGGTGTTCTGGCAGTATTTACAATTGCGATTTCAACATTCCCTATAAAATATAAAATTCTATTATTTATTCCTGTATGGACTTTGCTTAATTGCCTTGGAATGATAAAACAGTTATTCCCTCAAATTCCTGTTGATACCACATACAATATCTATTTGCAAATGTATGATTCCGGACCTAAAAGTGAATTAGCTTATCTTAGTATTGTATGCAGTATTGCTTTAATTTCTATTTGTCTTTTCTGTTGGAACGCTCGAAAGGATTGGCTACAATGAAAAATTTTATCAAATGTTTCTTCTTAGCTGCTCTTTTAGGCAGTGTAGAAATTTTTTCGTTTCTAAACCACGAATTATGTCTTTTAAAAGAACAAAAAGGAGAATTTTTTCTTTCAGACGTTGTTCTCTCATTTGCGCTGGGAGCACCACAAATTACAACAGATTCCTTAATTAGAATGTTGCTCTATATGATGCCTGTTTTTCTTTTTCAGATTTTATTCGGTACTATTATTTATCAACGTTTTTGTACTGCCAGCGTGTATTATTTTTCAAGAGAAGCGAATAGAATTCATTGGTTTCTTAAGCAGATACTATTTCTGCTCTCTTTGTCTTTCTTTTATCTTTTTACTATATTATTAGTTGGTACCAGCATTTGCAGCCGTTTGTACCTGATTCATACCAATATTACATCATTTATATTGATTTTTTATTTTTTGTCAATCCATTCTTTATGGCTGTTTTTAACTACATTGGCAATAAATTTAATATCCATCAAAGCAGGAAGCAATATTGCGTTTTCTATTATTGGAGGAGTTCAGCTGTTATGTATTTCTTCCCTTATTCTTTGGAAAGATATCTTTCCTCTGGAAAATACATCTCATTTTGAAATACATGGATTACTGCTTCAAATCAACCCAATCAGTCATTTGATATTAAGCTGGCACAGCAGTTCTTTATCAAATATACAGGCAGCAATCCAAGATTTTCGTTTAAACGCATCCTATTCTCAGCTATTCCAAATAGATTTTGATTTAAATTTTTCAGTCCTTATCTTTGCCATTTTAAGTATCTTTTTAATCATAGCAGGCTGCCGAATTGTCTTTTTTCAGGAGTTTATCATAACTAACAAAGAAACAGGAGGAATGATATGAAATTAACCGCAGAGAACATATGTAAAACTATAAAAGACAGACAAATTTTAAGTCACATCAATTTGACTTTAGAATCCAGTACGATATACGGATTTACAGGGAAAAACGGCTCGGGCAAAACAATGCTGTTTCGAGCACTTTCCGGTCTAATGAATATTGATTCCGGAACTATTTCCTGGAATAACCAAATTCTTCATAAGGATATATCTATCCTTCCTAAATTAGGACTTACTCTAGAAAATGCCGGATTATATCCTGAATATACAGGTTTTCAAAATCTGAAAATGTTGGCTCAAATAAAAAAAACTGCAACAGACCGTGACATCAAGTCTGCTATCCAAAGAGTTGGTTTAGATCCCGATGACAAACGAACTTATCAAAAATATTCTCTTGGTATGAAGCAGCGCATCATAATTGCTCAGGCGATTATGGAAAAACCTGATATTATTATGCTGGACGAACCCGGAAACGGACTAGATGAATCAGGTATTGAACTTATCCGCCAACTCATCCTAGAAGAACAAAAACGAGGAGCGCTCATATTACTTGCCAGTCATAATAAAGATGATATTCAGCTTCTCTCAAATCACACATTTTTCATGGATCAGGGATCTCTGATCAAAGGAGCAATACAGCCATGATCAAAAAAATTACCTTATTATTAACTTTATTAATCATACTGGCATCTGCCTCATTTGGTATCTCAAAGCGTTCAACTTACACGAATTTAACGCGCCAATCCGATGCACTTAATCATGCATTAGTAGCAGAATTACCAGAAAATCTTGTTCAAAACGCAACCGATATAATGTTTGACTCCTTACCTGACACACCTATTATTGTCCGTGTAACTGCTGCCGGAATATATACCCCATATTATGGTGGTGGACAACAAAAAGCAATAGTCCAGGAAGTCTATCAAGGAAAAAATATTCATGTTGGACAGACTATCCAAATTGCCACCTTTCGATGGTGTTGTATTGTTGAAGATTCTCCTTCAAACTCATCATCCAAAACATTATATGCTGAAATGAGCTTTGTAAATCGAATGCAAAAAGGAAATGACTATTTAGTTTTTCTGGACAAAAAAATAGATGCCTTTCAAACATCTGATTGCATCTACATGTTAGCTGACTCCAACTATTTAATTTCCCCTGTATTCAGCTATGATGAACATCAAAATATCAGTATTCCAGTAGCTGATGATGGAAATACCTATGTAAATTATCTCAGTGTGAAAGACAATGAATTTTTTGCCTGCACTAAAAAAGCCTTATCCGCTATGATAAAATTAAAGCATACTATGATAAAACTTTATCCTGCAAAACATTAATAAGCATTACCCGATTAATCTTATAAACTAATAAAAGGTTTTATAGCAAGTCCTTCCGGCGACGTTTTAGCGTTCAGAAGGACTTTCGCCATTAACTGCCTCTCACTGATTTTTGCTAACTTTTTTCTTTCAATGAAGCAGCAATATCTCCATTACCGGCTTACACTTCCACCCATATGAAAAAGCAGATTTTTGCATTTTTCAAGAGCTGCAAGAAGCATATTGCCAAGCACGCCTACCGCAAGCACTTCTCCAAGACCTACTGTAAGCATCATAAACGATACCAGATCCGGCACATCATAAGCAAATTTCAGCACCCAGGGAATGATCAGGGCATTCGCCACAACAGGCGGTGTCCATGCAAGATACCTGTGTCCTCTCAAACGATAGGTAAAAACTGCTCCAATAAAAGTAGCCAGTGTTCCGAAAACAATATCCGGAAGAGGTGCTCCCATCAGAAAATTAGATAAAAAGCAGCCCAACGTCACCCCCGGAATCGCCGCCGGTGTAAAATAAGGCAGGATTGTCAATGCCTCAGAAACCCGAAACTGAACCGGTCCATAAGCAATCGGAGCAAAAGGCAGCGTCAGCGCCACATACACAGCCGCAATCAAAGCAGCCTGAGCCATCATCATAACCTTACGATCATTCGTCTTTGTTATCATATTTATACTCTCCTTTAGTTTTGTTTTAGGTGTGGAAGGTCTCGAACACACCACTGCAGCAGACAGTATAACACTAATTTTAAATTTTAGCTACAAAAAAATGTGAAGTTGCTGTTCAGAATTTCTGGACAGGGAAGTGTCCAGGGGACGCAAGCCGTCTATGATACAAGTCCGCCGGGGCTAAGGTGGTGCATTCGCACCAATACGCCCCTTGCAGACTTGTATCATAGACGGCTTGCTGGTTTTTGCAGCTTTCTGCTGTCATGAAATTTTAAACAGCTATGGGGGGATGGACAACCTTAAACCAATCCCCGATGCCTTCTTCAATCCGCTGTATGAAAAGCTGAAAATGCACTACGTCACTGGCGGATGTGAACCTGCCCCTCATATACTTCCTACAACACGTCCTTCTCACATATATCTTCTGGACCCAGTAACGTCCCTCTCACATATAGTTTTCGGGCATGATGACAGAGGATTTCCGCAAAAACCAGCCGCAGCCCAATGATACAAGTCTTATAGGGAGCATTGAGGCATGTCAATGCCTCACGTAGCTCCCGGAAAGACTTCGTATCATTGGGCTGCGGCGTCAACTGGACACCCCTCTGTCCCCATCCCCAAAACTATAACTTCCAATGCAATCTATGAAGCTCCCCGTCATGCTGCATTCCTGCGAAGTTTTGCTGGCGCAGTGCTTCGTAGAGAACGATTGATGCGGAGTTTGAAAGGTTCAGGGAACGGATGTTGGGATTCATCGGTATACGAATCGCAGTTTCTTCATAATTAACAAGGATTTCCTCCGGAATTCCGGCGCTTTCTTTTCCGAACATAATGTAATCATCAGGTCCGTACTCCACTTCCGTGTAAAGCTTCTTCGCTTTTGTGGTAGCCATAAAAATATGGGCGCCGGGATTCTTTTCGAGAAATTCCTCAAAGTTCTTATAAATGGTCACATCCAGGTCGGGCCAGTAATCCAGCCCTGCACGTTTTAATGTTTTATCATTAATCTGAAATCCCAGTGGTTCAATCAGATGTAGTCTGGTACCTGTCGCAACACAGGTTCTTCCGATTGTTCCGGTGTTGCCGGGGATTTCAGGCTCATGTAATACAATATTCATGGATTACGCTTCCTTTACTGTCAGAGTTTTTACAAATTCTTCCACGCGCTCCAGAGCCTTTTTCAGACTTTCCAGAGAATATGCATAGGAAATACGAATATAGCCTTCTCCGCTGCTGCCGAATGCGCTGCCGGGTACAACGGCCACTTTCTGCTCTTCCAGTAATCTGGTTGCAAATTCTTCAGAAGTCATGCCGTACTTTTTGACGCTGGGGAACACGTAAAATGCACCTCTTGCCTCAAAACAATCCATACCGATACGGCGAAGCTCATGGAGCAGGTAACGGCGTCTCTGATTGTAAGCCTCTGTCATATTGGCAACATCATCATCTCCGTTGCGCAGCGCTTCCACTGCCGCATACTGGCTCGTGGTAGGAGCACACATAATTGCAAACTGATGAATTTTTATCATCTGATCGATGATCTCCTGAGGTCCTGCCGCATAGCCCAGACGCCAGCCGGTCATTGCAAATGCCTTGGAAAATCCATTGATTACAATCGTTCTTTCTGCCATACCGGGAAGCTCTGCGATACTTACATGCTTCTCGCCGTAAGTCAGCTCTGCGTAAATTTCATCAGAAATAACATAAATATCGCGTTCCACGCAAACTTTTGCAATTTCTTCCAGATTTTTACGTGTCAGCACAGCACCTGTCGGATTGTTGGGAAAAGGCAGGATCAAAACCTTTGTCTTGTCTGTACAATTTTCCTCCACCTCAGCTGCAGTCAGCTGAAATTCATTCTCCTCCTTCAGAGGAAGCGGAACAGGCACTGCATGAGTCAGCTGCGTACAGGGAAGATAGGAAACATAACACGGTTCGGGAATCAGAACCTCATCCCCGGGATCGACCATAGCGCGAAGACCGATATCAATCGCCTCGCTGCCGCCGATCGTTACCAGAATCTGCTGCTCCTGATAGGAAAGATTAAACTTTCTTTTCAGGTAAAGACAGATTTCCTCCTTCAGCTCTTTTAAACCTGCATTGGAGGTATAATAAGTACGTCCATGCTCCAGAGAATAAATGCCTTCCTCGCGAATATGCCAGGGTGTATCAAAATCCGGTTCGCCTACACCAAGTGAAATTGCATCTGGCATTTCATTTACTACATCGAAAAACTTACGGATTCCCGAAGGCTGAATTTCTCTGCAAACTTTAGAAATAGGATCTTTCATGGTGTAATCTTCATCCTTTCATCTTCTTTTGTCTCGTCTACCAGTACGATTCCGTGATCTTTATATTTTTTCAAAATAAAATAAGTTGCTGTACTCATAACCTGATCCAGAACAGACAGCTTTTCTGTTACGAACTGAGATACGCCGCGCATGGTTTTACCTTCCAGAATTACAGTAAAATCGTATGCACCTGACATCAGATAAACCGCATTCACTTCCGGATATTTCATAATGCGTTCTGCAAAATTATCAAAGCCTCTGCCTCTTTGAGGAGTTACTCTTACTTCAATCAGAGCAGTTACCTTTTCTTCAGATGTATTATCCCAGTTGATCAGAGTATGATAACCACAGATAATATGCTCTTTCTCCATATCCGCGATGGCATTGGCTATTATGGTTTCATCCTCTCCCAGCAAAATCGCCAGTTCGCGAAGATCAATACGGCTGTTTTTTTCAATAACTGCGAGAATCTTGTCTCTCATCTGCTTTTCCTCCTTAAGCTCCTATGTTATGATATCAGGGGCAAAAAGTATTTTGCACCTGATTTGATACCACGAATTGCTCCATTGCTGCGCAACCAGACCTTTTGCCTCTGGTATCATATTATTTCCAAAAATGGTTCTGCCCGCAATATCTCAACGACCGGTGTCTGACACTCGTATCCCGGCGGGGCATTCCATACAATGTACTCATGAGTATATCATGTTTCCCGGAAAAAAGTACTCTCTATCTTATAATTTTTTTAATTTTTTTCAGGATAAATCTTCAGCAGTTCATCCGGCTCAGGGCGATTTAAACAGCTGCGAATATCATCATGACAGATTACCTTATCATGATCCCTGGAAATATAGCCGATTATTCGGCAAGGTACCCCAAGCTTTTCAAATACATGTCTGGTCTCATAGCCATGCTCTGTAACCATCAAAACGCAGCCGCCAGACATCAGCTGCCATGGATTCAGATCAAATACCTCGCAGCATTCGATTGTTACCTGTTTAACCGGCACTTCCTCATAATCAATGCAAAAACCGGTTTTGCTGTCCGCTGCCAGCCTGCATAAACCATTCAGCAGACCTCCCTCACCAATCTGATACATGGCAGTCACACCTGTTTTTTTTGCCTCCTGCGGATCGGGAAGAATCCCTGTCCTATCCGCAAGGGCTGCGCCGGAGCGAATAAAATGATCCGGCAGAGTTTTACCAAGCGCTTCCTTTTCATGTTCAGCCAGATAAACCGTGCCAATCAGCCCGATACAGCCGCAAAGCACAATCTCCTGTCCCGGATGAATCTCCGGTTCATCAAAAGCCTGTTCCAGCTTTTTGTCATACGCTGTTATTCCATAATAATCCGCAAAAGCGGAGAGGGACACAGCCTTCTCCGCTTTCATAATGTATTTTCTATCCATTCTGTAAATAAATCCTCAGCAAATTCTGTTGAAAAATTCTATTGAAAAACCCTGTGTGTAAAAATTTCTGTTATAAAAGCTTTTCCTGTAAAGTCTTATGCTCTAAGAACTGAGTACGATATCAGTCTGCCGCCGATGCTTCAGGCTTTTTGTCGGATGCAGGCGCCTGATTCGTCGGTGCTTTATTGGCTGAAGGGGCCTTTGTTGTTTCAGGGGCTTTTGTTGTCTCAGGAGCCTTTGTTGTTTCAGATGCTTTCGTAGTCTCTGATCCGGGTTTTTCAGGCTTCGTGGTCGGTGCTTCTGTTGAAGGCGCCGCGGTGGTTTCAGGCTGTTTTGTACCGCGAATTACCTTTTTATTCGCTCCTCTGTAGGAATCTGTGTGAAGCAAAGTACGTTCTGTTTCATTTCCATCCACATATACAACTTTTGTTAAAGTTGCTTTTACTGCAGGGAAAGCACCCTGAGTTGTTTCCTGATAGCCTGCCGGCTTTGTAGGATCATCTATATAGGTGATACCGTTCGGATAACTCTCGCTGAGAGTTTTTGAAATATACTTCACCTCACGGTTTTCCGCTCTTGTGTCATTGCCGTAAATACGGAATGTACAATATCCGCCGCCTGCAGATGATTCAATATAAATCGGATCCTTATAGGGGTTCTTCAGTTTCAGATCCTTCATGGGATTTTTGTAATCGCTGCCCGCGTAAATCGTTGCATCCATACCATAATCCACATAATGAACGATCAGCGTATGAGGATAACGCTGTGCAATGTCCAGCTCTGCATACAAAGCCGCATTGTAAAGCGTAGAAGCAGTCTGGCAGATACCTGCGCCAACAGTCTCCTCTACATCCGTACCAAAATAACCCTGACCTGTACCATAGCCGCCTGCCTGAGAACGCTCGCCCATCAGAAGAGATGTGGAAATTGTCTCGCCGGGCCAGATAATGGTGCCGTTCAGACGGGAAGCACTAAGCTCCAGACTCTGGGAACGTCCTCTGTTGCCTGATGCATAGGTAGTAGTGCGCTGTCCCATAAGGTCTTTTACCTTTTTAAGATCAGCCGCCGTATGTTTCGGCTTTGCTACTTTTACAGTTGTTTTTACGGTAGCTTTATCGGAATCCCAGTTCTTTTTCAGTAATTTGTTGATCGACGCAATGGTCTTTTTGGAATTCACTACAAGGCCTTCCTCTTCCTCTGTGATCTGAAAAACTCCGCCGGAGCGTTTCATAGAAGGCTCCTTCGCTTCCTGATCATAGGCTTTGAGCGTATTCTTAATAAATTTATTGATCTTTTTATCATTCACCTGAAGATTCAGATCATAAACATGATTTTTCATCTTCAGATCTGTCAGATCCTTAAAACGTGCAATTAAATTGCCGCTTTTTCCTAATTCCATTGCCTCATCCAGAATCTCCGGATTAGACCATTCGATTCCGATATCACTTAATTTCAGCGTATCTTTATGTTTGCCGGTAACCATTGTGATCTTTTTGGCTTCCAGCTCATCAATATATTTCTGAATGGCACTTTCTGCTTCTTTTGCAGTAAGACCTGAAAGATTGATATCTCCGGCATAAACACCTTCCACGATAACTCCATCTTTCGTTTCCAAAACCTGTTTTGCTGCCAGAGCTCCGCCTCCAAAGGCCAGAATCAGAACCAGTGCCAGTACACCAAAGACTGCACGTTTCTTCATAAGATTTTCTTCCTCCCTCATATCCTGAATATGTGATATTTGTTCCGCAATCAAATACCCCGCTGCAAGCATGTCCGCTTGGCTCTTTGCTCGCGGGAATAAAGCGGTTCCTGCTTTAAGCTATTATTTTATCACATTAATCAGCATTTGCAATAAAAAACTTCGCTATACTTTTTTATATTTTTCTGCCATGCAGCACAAAAATTCCTAAAATAAATCTCACATTTTCCTCAGGCTCATTGTAAATATGCAAAATATTTAAATAACTGCAGCTGATGCCTGAGCAGATTAAGCATTCTACCGACGATTGACCGAAAACTGGTTAAATTCCAAGGCCTGCCATAATCCCGGTCACCAGCATGGCAGCAACTAAAAGTCCTGCGATAATGCCGGCTACCATCCTCTGAAATTTCTTATTATACATATCCTGTACCTCCCATTTATGTTACCAGTATAGCTCATATAGGTTCTATATAGCTCATATAGGTTCAATAAATTCATATAAATTCTGCAAGCGGAATCCATATTACATTCGCATTATGGTCCAGTGCGCTTCGATTTTCATAATCAAACACTGCCAACCAGCCGCTTGACGGCATTTTATCATATAAATGTGTAGCTTTCGTGTCGCTACTGTTACAAAATGGTTTCATTTCCGGAAATTTCCCTGCATAAGCCATCACATTCCAACGAAATACAAGAGGCTGGCAGCGCCCGCGCAGCTGTCGGTAGGAAAGATCAAGCGCTTCCTCACCGAACCATCTGCCTTCCTTGATCTCCTTTGCAAAGAAGTCAGCCGTCAGCTTTTTCCATTTTTCCTGATCCGGAACAAATTCAGGAACCCGGTTCAGTTTTTCTCTAAGACAGTAATCAAACGTCAGCAATTCATCCAGAAGTTCTTCGAAAAAGCCCTCCTTTTCTCTGAGAGTCTCCTTCAGAAAATGGCGCAGCGCCCGATAACGTCCCACCCGGTTCTGATTAACATCCCGATAGCCCTCTGCTCTCAGAAAATCTCCAAAACGTACATAAAAATCAAACGGCGTTTCAAAAAAAGGCATTATATAGGAAAGCGTCACAGTAAACTGCCCGCTGTTATAATACTCTTCCAATGTTTCTTCCACATTTTTCAGCTGCAGAATATCATCATAGGAGAGCCATCTGGTGTACAGGATCTCATAGGCCGGATGCGTACGGTAAACCAGCCCGTGTTCCTTTTTCTCCCTCTCCATCCGTGTTCCGTGGAGCACTTTCAAAAATCCCAGCTGAAGCTGGTCAGGCTTCATAGCATACACATCATTAAATGATTTTTTAAAGCTGTTCAGATCCTCCTTCGGAAGCCCTGCAATCAGATCCAGATGCTGATGGATATTATGTCCCCGGCGCACCCTTTCCGTATTCTGTGCAACCTTTTCCAGGTTCATAGTTCTGCCGATTGCACGGATCGTTTCCGGATTTGTGGTCTGAACCCCTGTTTCCAGCTGGATCAGCCCCTGACGCATCCCGGCAAACAGTGCAAAATCCTCCTCGCGCAGCAAATCCGCCGAAATCTCAAAATGAAAATTCGTAATGCCATTATCATGCTCCAGAATATATTTCCAGATTGCATACGCATGCTCATGACGGCAGTTAAATGTCCGATCCACAAACTTTACCTGCGCTGTCTTTTCCCGCAAAAAGAAATCAAGCTCCTCAAACACCAGAGAAAGACTTCTGAAACGCAGTTTTTTCTCAACTGAAGAAAGGCAGTAGCTGCAGGAAAACGGACAGCCCCTGCTTGTTTCATAATAAATAATGCGGTTTTCATAATCACTCATATGCTGATAAGGAAAAATCAGAGAATCCATCGAAAGCAGCTCTCTCTTTGCAGTCCGCACCGGATTCCCCAGCCTGTCACGTATACACAAACCGGAAATTTCCGCCTCCCAGGCCTCACAGCTTCCGCTGGCACAGTTTCCAGCCTCACAGCTTCTGCTGGCATACCCCGCCGCCAGCTGTACAAACGTTTCTTCACCTTCTCCCAGCATGATTCCCGTTACAAAAGGCATTTCCAAAAGCCGCTCCTCAGGATTCCACGATACCTCAGGGCCTCCCAGCCAAATGGGAACCTGCGGCAGCAGCTTATGCAGTTCCTCCGCCAGCTCCTTTATAAAATCCATATTCCAGATATAGCAGGAAAATCCGATTGCCCTCGGACGCTTCCGATAAATATCCCGCAAAACCGACTCCATCTGATGATTGATTGTATACTCCGCGATTTCCGTATCCAGCCCCTTTGCCTTTGCATAAGCCGACAGACTATAGACCGCCAGATTGGAATGAATATATTTGGCATTCACCGCCACAAGAAGAAACTGCATATCCTACCCCTTTTTATAAAAAGTTTATTTTCACCTGCAAAATCATATAAAAAAAGGACACATCCAACGACGTATCCTCTCTCAAAAGCGGGTGATGGGAATCGAACCCACGTATCTAGCTTGGAAGGCTAGTGTTCTACCATTGAACTACACCCGCATATGCGTTTTTCAACAACGCATTTAATATACACCTAAAAAAAGAAACTGTCAAGAACTTTTTTTATTTAATCACGGTAATTTTTTTATTTTTTTATTTAATCACGACAATTTTGCAGCTGTTCATCATTTTATGACAGTAAGAGCTGCAAAAACCAGCAAGATGTCTATGATGCCGTATCATAGACATCTTGCGTCCCATGGACACCCTGCTGTCCAAAAATCGCTGAACAACAGTCCTGTCTGCTGCTGTCTGCTGCTGTCTACTGCTCTTCATTCTGCAGTATCACTGAACCATATGCTGTTACTTCCACATGAACCATTCCGTTTTCCACGGTGTAAAGCTTTGCTCCTACATTGTAGCCCTTTTCCGAAGTGCTCATAAGCCGGCGCATACAGGTGTTGTCTTTGATTCCCAGTTCCCACACGGGAATATCCAGCTCCACGTCTTCTTCCTGATTATTAACCGCTATGGCGATTCGGTTGTCTTTTTCAAAACGTCCATACATCAGGATTCCGTAATCATAGCCCAGGAATTTCATGGAACCTGTCTGAAGGGCCTTATTTCTTTTGTGAATGCCGCCCATGTATTTTTGAAATTCAATCAGTTCCAGATCCTGATCATCCCAGGGATAGGTTCTTCTGCTGTCCGGGTCTGTCCAGCCGCATAAACCGGTTTCATCGCCATAATAAATAGTCGGCGCGCCCGGCCATGTCATCTGAATTACAACACCTTCCCTGAAAATACCCTTGTTGATCCCTTCCTCTGCTGCTCTGGCGCCCAGATAGGCAAGTCTGCCCACACGGCGGTTCGTTCTGGTCATAAAGCGGGAATGATCATGATTAGACAGCTCATTCATCGCAGTTAAAAGGGCTCCTCTGTGCATTCGTGCCATATTATAGCGCATGGTATCATAAAATACCTGTCCGTTATTAAACATATGCGCATCATAGCGGTCGCTGTGTTTTTCCAGACCTGTCAAAAACCAGGTTACCGGTTCCATAAATGCGTCATAGTTCATTATCGTATCCCATTCGTCACCCTGCAGCCATTTGGAGGCATCGCCGTAATGCTCCGCCAGAATCAGAGCTTCCTCGTTCGATTCCTTTACATTTTCACGGAACCGTTTCCAGAATTTATGATTAAATTCCTCTGAATGTCCTAAATCGGCTGCCACATCCAGACGCCATCCATCCACGCAGAAGGGCTCAGAAACCCATTTGCGGGCCACATGCATTACATAATTACAAAGCTCCTCTGATTCCTCATAATTGAGCTTTGGCAGGGTATCGTGATCCCACCAGCCCTCATAACTCGGATTGTACGGCCAGTTATCGCTCCTGAAATGGAAAAATCCTCTGTAGGGACTTTCTTTGCTGACAAATGCGCCCTTTTCATAGCCTTCCTGTTTTTCATAGATCCGTTCTCTATCCAGCCATTTATTAAAGGAACCGCAGTGATTGAACACTCCATCTAACACTATCCGGATTCCTCTTTTATGCGCTTCCTTACAGAGCTTTGCAAACAGTTCATTGCTGGCTTCCAGATTTTTAAAGCTGGTTACACGGCTGATATAACGTGTCGCACTCTGGTTATCATGCGCACCTTCCGGAAGAAGATCGCCCTCATCATCCAGAATCACTCCGTAATGAGGATCGATATAATCATAATCCTGACTGTCATATTTATGATTGGAGGGAGAAACAAATATAGGATTGAAATAAATTGCATTCACTCCCAGGCTCCCGATATAATCCAGTTTATCCAGCACACCCTGCAGATCTCCGCCATAAAAACGGCCGACATCCAAA
This sequence comes from Lachnospiraceae bacterium, assembly GCA_030536685.1. GTDB lineage: Bacteria > Bacillota > Clostridia > Lachnospirales > Lachnospiraceae > TWA4. Next base: position 135,832 of record JAUNPP010000001.1, on the reverse strand, counting down.
GCCAGAGAATCCTCTGACCAGCTTCTTGCACTGGTGGACGGAATTCCGTCTACATACAGATATTCACGGTTCAAAACATCATTGGAAGGATCGCCATTACAAAAACGATCTACGAAAATCTGATAAAAAACTGCTCCCTTTGCCCATTCCGGTACATGTACACCCGGGCGGACTACAAAATTATAACGACGTTCCTTTTCCTCTGTTACACCCAGTTTATTGTAACAGATCTGCTCTGAACCCTTATTCACTTTAAAGTAATACCAGAACGGCTCATCTCCCACTGAAATTTCTGCTTCATAAAAGTCAAACTGCGTATCAAACTCCGCCGTTTCCTCTGCAGATGCAGCTTCCTGTACCTCAGTTTCCTCCGCTGTCAGATTCTCTTCAGCTGCAATTTTCTTTTCTGTCAGATTCTTCGCTTCAACTGCAGGTTTTTCTTCAGTCAGATTCTTCGCTTCAGCTACAATTTTCTTCTCTGTCAGAGTCTTCGCTTCAACTGCAGGTTTTTCCTCTGCCTCCATACTTTTTTCTTTTTTTCGGGCAGAAGATGTTTTCATCGGGATTTCCACTTCTTTTACACAAACAGCAGAGTTTTCTTCCTGCGGGCCGTAAAAAAGAAGGGACAGCGTTACTCCATCCACATCCCCTTTCAATGTGCGGAAACGAATCGTCATGGTTTCTCCCTGATTCGGTTCCTCCGGTATTCGAAACATACTGCTTTCATCAGAAAACAGTGCGCGTAAATTAATTCCTCTATCTTCAGACATATGATCTCACCTCTATATTATTCACCAAATGGCACCTCTGCTACCTATTTTATAATATCAAATGATTTAAAACAAGTTAAACATCCTCTAAATGACGTAAAAAATTCCCTCCAATTACCCCCTCTTTTTCAACATTTTATCTGTTTTTCAACACTTTTTGCAAAAAGTCTGAGAAAGAGAAAAGGCCAGTACGGGGAAGTACTGACCTTTTCAGGAGAAGGTATTTCATTTTATGGGGGTGTAGCAAAAATATATGATGTATTGGGGGATTTACAGTATTTATTATATCCGCTTTTTCAAAATAAGTGTTAACAAATACTTTGTTTTTTTCAATCAATTTCTATACATCGTGAATAAGGCACTTTCGGCATTTATAAAAAACCACAGAAAAACATGCAGCTTTTTTACATGGTTTTTTACTATTTTTTCAAGCCCTCAAACCCCATTTTAAAACATATTTTCAAAATACTTTACCGCTGCCGGCAAGAATTTTACTGTAAAATACTGCTTTTTTCTGAAACAGCTTCCTGTAAAGCCGCACTGTCATCAGTAAAAAGAGCTTCGAACTCTTCTCCGCTGATTTTTTCCTTCTCAAGCAGAAGCTGTGCACTTTTCTCCAGAATCTCTCTGTTCGCTTCCAGAAGCTTTTTCGCCTTAGCGTAACACTCATCAATAATACTTTTTACTTCATCATCAATTCTTGCTGCAACACTTTCGCTGTAGCTTCTGGTGTGAGCCAGATCACGGCCGATAAAGACTTCATCATCATCACTGCCGTAATGAATCATACCCAGCTCATCTGACATACCATACAGGGTCACCATACTGCGCGCAGCGGCGGTTGCCTGCTTGATATCCTGGGAAGCGCCTGTTGTTACGTCACCGAAGATCATCTCTTCGGCAATTCGTCCGCCAAGTCCTACCATAATATCCTGAAGCATTTCATTCTTGGTTCTGAACATTTCATCCGGTCCCGGCTGAGGCATTGTATAGCCCGCAGCGCCCATGCCTGTAGGAATAATGGACACCGTATGAACGGGACCTACTTCCGGAAGCAGATGGAACAGAATCGCATGGCCGGATTCGTGATAAGCAGTAATCCGCTTTTCTTTATCCGATACCAGGTGGCTCTTCTTCTCTGCGCCGATTCCTACCTTGATAAATGCCTGATTGATATCCTCACGGCTGATATACTGACGATTTTCCTTCGCCGCACGGATTGCTGACTCATTCATCAGATTCTCAAGGTCTGCGCCTGCAAATCCGGAAGTTGTCAGCGCTACCTGATGCAGATCTACATCATCTGCAAGCGGTTTCTTTCTGGAATGAACCTTAAGGATCTCTTCGCGTCCTTTTACATCCGGTCTTCCCACGCCTACTTTCCGGTCAAAACGTCCAGGTCTTAAAATCGCAGGATCCAGAATATCCACACGGTTTGTAGCCGCCAGCACGATAATTCCTTCATTAACGCCAAAACCATCCATCTCTACCAGCAGCTGATTCAGAGTCTGTTCACGTTCATCGTGTCCGCCACCCATACCGGCGCCTCTTCGTCTTGCTACAGCATCAATTTCATCAATAAATACAATACACGGCGCGCTCATCTTTGCATCATGAAATAAATCTCTGACACGGGATGCACCGACGCCAACAAACATTTCCACAAAGTCAGAACCGGAAATACTGAAAAACGGTACTCCCGCCTCTCCTGCAACAGCTTTCGCAAGCAGGGTTTTACCGGTTCCTGGCGGGCCCACCAAAAGCACGCCCTTGGGAATTCTTGCCCCGAGGCTGATATATTTGCCCGGAGAACGCAGGAAATCAACCAGCTCCTCGAGATCTTCTTTTTCCTCCTGAAGACCGGCTACATCCTTAAATGTCACCCGGTTTTTACCGTCATCCTTGCGGGCGCGGCTTTTACCGAAGTTCATCATCTTGTTGTTGCCGCCTCCCTGCATCGCCTGATTGTTCATCATGATAAACAGCATACCAATCAGAATAATACCGCATAAAATAGGAAGCACAATCGTAAGGAAATGATTTTCCCGCTGAACCCGGCCTACATCAACCGTAACGCCGGCTTCTCTCAGATTCCGGATCTCGGTATTCACATCCGTCACGTTCAGCGTGTAATTCGATCCGTCCTTCAGATACAGGCTGATACGGCCGGTAGGTGTTTCCGCATTGGGAATCACGTTGGCAGAGAGAACATCCCCCTTGTCCAGCATATTTTCATACTCATTATAGTTACATGACTCCCCGTAAAAAATACTGGAATTTGTATAAATAAATACAATTACCAGTACGATCAGTAATGGGAGAAAGTAATTCACTTTTTTCTTCATCATCAATTGAGAATAAACCTCCTGTTAAAATATGGAGCCAAAGTCCCAAAACTCCGGCTCCGAATATCCAAGAATGCTAATCAATCTTCTTAATCCTCGTCAAATTCCACTACGCCGATATAAGGAAGATTTCTGTATCTCTGGTCATAATCCAGACCATATCCAACCACAAATTCATCCGGAATTTCAAAAGCTGTATAATCCACATTGACTGCCTTCACACGTCTGGAAGGCTTATCAAGCAAAGTACAGATATGGATACTTGCGGGCTCTCTGTGCTTTAACAGCTCACAAAGATGGCTTAAGGTTCTGCCGGAGTCAATGATATCCTCCACGATCAGAACGTCCTTACCCTTTAACGGTTCGTCCAGATCCTTAATGATCTTGATAACACCACTTGATTTTGTATCTCCTCCATAGCTGGATACTGCCATGAAATCAAAGGATACCGGTACAGTAATTCTTTTGGCCAGTTCGCACATAAAGCATACTCCGCCTTTTAAAATGCAGATCATATGCACGCTCCTGCCCTCATAATCTTTACTGATTTTGGCACCGATTTCACTGATTTTGTGATCAACTTCTTCTTCTGTAAGCAGAACCCGGATTCTTTCACTCATGACTAATCTTCTCCTCTTTCAAGTATAATTCCAAAATATAACGCGTTTCATCGCTTACTTTACAGCCGGCACTGATCCTTCCGTCAGAAAGCCAAAGCACATGACTGCCAGCCGCCAGCAAAGGCATCGAAGCCCTCTGCTCTGCAGGAATTTTCTGATCGATCATATAGGATTTCACCGTCTTCCTGCCGCCGCCATCCAAAAGAAAATAATCGCCGGTACGGCGGGTACGCAGGGAAAGTCCATTTTTAATTCTATCATAATCTAACCATTTCGTATAGTTGTTTTCCGGTATTTTTTCACCATTATACGAAAAAATCCGGAATAAAATGCCATTTGCAAGCTCCGGAACCTGAATTTCTATCTGATTTCCATCCGGCAGAGAAATAAAAGACGCCGTTTTTTCCGTCTGCTCTTTTTTGGTGACCCTGTCCTCTTTCGTAAAAACCAGCCATTCATACTGCTTTCGGACGCTGATTCCCGAGGGCAATGCAATTCTGCGGGAAGTTTCCCCCTGCGCAAGTTCCCAGATCATTTCCAGATGAACATGCCCTACATCCTTAAAAACAGCATCCGCCACAGCGCTCTTTAAAGCCTGGATCAGAATCTCCCTGCGCACGATCGGTTTTACCTCGCAAAGAGCCGGTATTGAAATGCAAAATCCGGTATTTTCCCACTTGCCATGCGATTGAAGCCATTTTGCTGCAAGCTCCTCCAGCAGTTCCTGTGCTTCGGCGATGTAAGCTCCCGCCTGCGCAACGTGAGCTGATGCCTGCTGATTGATCTGAGCTTCCACAAGAGGGATCACATGATGACGCAGACGGTTTCTGGTATAATCGTCCTCCAGATTGGTCTCATCCGTACACCACGAAATTCTGCGCTCTTCAAGCCATTCTTCAATTTCCCTTCTGCCCGTTTCCAGAAAAGGACGGATTACATTTAAACTTCCCATCTTCCGCGAAGCCTCCATCCCGCGAAGGCCGCGGAGACTGCTGCCTCGAAACAGATGATGAAGGATCGTTTCACAATTATCGTCCCTGTGATGTGCCACTGCCACCGCCGATGCACCGATTTTCTCCGCCGTCTCATAAAAACACCGGTATCTGGCTTTGCGGGCAGCTTCCTCCTCCGACAGCTGCTCGCGCTTTGCAAGCTCGGGCACCTCCACCCGGCAGATATGCACCGGAATCTTCCATTTTCCGCACAGATCGCTTACAAAACCAACATCTCTTTCCGCCGTCTCTCCACGTATTCCATGATTGACCGTCACAGCCTCCACGCAGATTCCCAGAGCCTGCTCCAGCTCCTTCAAAATCAACAGCAAACACACCGAATCCGCTCCGCCGGAAACTGCCGCCAGAACCCGTCCGCCCTCTTGCACCAGCTTCTTCCTCTTTATAAACTCAAAAACCTGCCGCTCCAGGCTCCCATACTCATTGTTTTCTCTGCTTCTGTCTGTATTGCACTCATATTCATTGTTTTCTCTGTTTCTGTTCGTATTCAATTTTCTCACACCGTTTTTCTCAGTCTTTATTTCTTCCATATGCCTGCTGCAAGAATGGTCATATCATCCTGTATCGTATCATCGAGCAGCATCAGCTGTTCCATAAGCCACTCGGCCATTTCCCCTGCATTACAGATCGTACACCTGGAAATCAGTTCCTTTAAAATTTCATCCGATGCCAGTCCTGCCTTCTCGGAGACACCATCTGTCATCATAACCAGCATATCCCCTGACTGCAGCTGTTCCTCCTGTACCATTTCCTCCGGTACCATATTGTAATCCATTTTTTCACAGGAAATCATTCCCAGAGGAACCGACTGTCCGCGTATTGCCGACACACTGTTTCCCCGTTTCAGATAACCGACTGCCGCACCCATTTTAGCAAACTGACAGCTTCCACTGTAAAGGTCAAACAGGCAAATGTCAAGAGTCGTTGGCGTTTGCCTGTACCTTCCATTTAAAAGAATCTGATTTACCATATTAACCGCCGCCGGGATGGAAAATCCGTTTTCCAGAAGCTGCTCTAAAAGCTCCACCGCCATTTTGCTTTCCAGACCGGCTTTTTTTCCGGTTCCCATTCCATCCGAAAGACATAAAAGCATACGTTCCTCGCCCAGCAATCTGGCAGAAAATGAATCCCCTGAGCAGTTTTCTCCCGTTTTCTGTTTTCGCGCCAGTCCATAGAGAACCTTAAATTTCTGTTTTTCTATCAAATGCACATTTCCCTCCTGCACGCTGATAACCGACCGACAGTCATAAGCCGGACAAAAAATCCTGCCGAAATCCGTCCGAAAAAAAGAGGCCGCCTCCTGCGCAGAAAGATGAACCCCTCTTTTGCACGAAATCCGGGCAAAAATCTCCTGTCTGCCCTGCACATTCTCCATCACCTGCAGCTGCTTCAGATAAATCCGGTGCATTCTCAGCTGCCGTTCTATCTTCTCCCCATAACGCTCCGTCACTTCAAAAAAAGAAGAATTTCTTTGCTGCTGCTTCAGAATCACCTCGCCTATCTGAGCAAACTGCAGGCAAATAGTCTGTCTGCTTTCCAAAAAACGCTGCTTCCACTCCGCTGCGGTCAGACAATCCTCCTCATCAGCCAGAACCAACAGACTCTGATCATCAAAACAACGGGCAAGCGCCATAAAATTCTCCGCCAGCCGCCTCCAGCCCTGTCCAACACCAAATGCCGCAAAATCCATTCTCCCCTCTGCTTCCGCCGTATCCCATGCCAACACCATTTTTTCAGGAGCCACCGCCGCCGCATGCTCTCTCTCCGCTATTTTTTTGAAAATTCTGCCTCTTACAGCTCCACTTCTGTTGCTTTCAATTCCGCTTCTGCTGCTTCCGAATTTGCTGCTTCCGAATTTGTTTCTTCCGTCTCGCTTTTTTCCTGGTGATACAATAAGGAAAACGGCCAGAGCTACCACCAATGTCTCAAACACCCCCGGGGGAAGCTCTACATCAAAGAGCAGATAACAAACCGCGGTTCCCGACAAAAAAGCCAGACAGGAAGCCCCCTTTCCCAGCTGTCCAAAGAAGGCACAGCAGACGCCACCCGCAAACAGCGCCACCACCTGAAACAGTTCACCGCCGATTATAAACCAGCGCAGAAGGCCCAGAAGTCCTCCCGCACAAGCCCCGAAAGCCAAACCTCCATAAAATCCTCCCGCAAGGATTCCTATATAAATAAGAGCTTCTATCCAATGATAAAATGCATCTCGATCTCCCAGAAACAGAATCAGAGCCGCCGCTGCTGCCGCTGCCAGAATTGTTTTAACCCACTCCCATTTACGCACAAAAACTCCCCCTTTTTGAAAAATTTCTTATAACTCACCACTTATAAAAGTGGGAGTCTTTTCAAATACCAAAATAAAGCGCGAGAAAATCGACCTGTCAATTCTCTCACGCTATTATACCTGTACCTATATGTGAAATCTGTAGAAGAGAGGGGAACTCTCCAAAACAATTTTAGAGTCGCTCGCAGCAAAAATACCGATGGCATTCTTGAAGATACCAGGGTCAAATCTGATAAGCTGCTGCTTCAAATGGTCTGAGTCTTCCATTTCGAATCTGAACGGAAGTATCTTTATAATTGGAAATCAGCAATCTGCTGTCCTCTATATCTGCGAAATTCAATTCTTCCTTGCCGATAACAGCCTCTTCACCTGCGAAATTCAATTCTTCTTTACCAATAACAGCCTCTTTACCTGTGAAATTACATATTACCAGGATTTTTTGTTCGCCTTCTGCGTTTTTTAAAACCCGTTGGTAAGCAAAGATCTGCGGGTGATTTTCCAGACAGGGAATGACATCCCCCTCTGCAATCACTTCCTGCTCTTTTCGCAGGGAAACCAGCTTTTTATAGAAGGAATAAATCGAATCCGGGTCATTGATCTGACTTTCCACATTAATATCCGCGACGTTGCTGTTGCATTTCAGCCAGGGAGTCCCGTCAGTAAAACCTCCATTTGCCTTCGGGTCTGCCGTCCACTGCATCGGAGTCCGTCCGTTGTCACGGCTGCGGGCACAGATAATACGCAGCGCCTCCTCAGGAGATTTTCCCTGCTTTAAAAGCGCTTTGTAATTGTCCTGTGTCTCAGTATCATTAAAATCTTGAATACAGTCATAATTTTTTACATTTGTCATGCCGATTTCTTCCCCCTGATAAATGTAGGGGGTTCCGCGCAGCATGTGAATCGCCAGTCCCAGCATTTTAGCAGATTCTTTCCAGTATTTTCCATCGTCACCATATCGGCTTACGATACGGGGCTGATCATGATTGCACCAGAACAGTGCATTCCAGCCGCCTCCCCGTTTCATTTCCTGCTGCCAGGTAAACAGAAGCTTTTTCAGCGCCATGAAATCATTCGGCATCACTTCCCATTTTTTCCCATCCTTATAATCTGTTTTCAAATGATGAAAGCTGAAGGTCATGGAAAGCTCCTCATTTTCCGGTTTAGAATAACGGATGCAATGAGAAAGACCTGTGGATGCCATTTCACCTACCGTTACCAGACTGGCAATTCCCGTATCAGCGGTCAGTTCATGCAGAAATTCATGGATTTTCGGGCCATCCGTGTAAAGCTGCTTTCCGTTCATACCTTCTTCGGCATTATCATCCGGCAGTCCCTCCGGCTTGGAGACCAGATTTACCACATCAAAGCGGAATCCTTTTACACCTTTTTCCACCCAGAAACGAACCACTTTTTTAAGTTCCTCCCTCACAAGCGGATTTTCCCAGTTAAGATCAGGCTGTTTCCTGTCATAAAGATGCAGATACCACAAATCCAGATGGGGAACATACTCCCAGGCGCTTCCGGGAGCTACCCGGTTGTCCCAGTTATTCGGCGGTACACCCGGCCCTTTTCCCCTGCGGAAATAGTAGAAATCCATATACTTTTTCTCGCCTGCCAGCGCTTTCTGAAACCATTCATGCTCATCGGAGGTATGATTAAAAACCATATCAAGCATCAGTCCGATTTCGTATCTGTCCGCCTCCGCAATCAGCTCCTCCAGATCCTCCATCGTACCAAACAGCGGGTCGATCCGATAGTAATCTGCCACATCATAGCCGTTATCCACCTGAGGAGATACGAAAAACGGTGTTATCCACAGGTAATCAACGCCTATCCCTTTCAAATAATCAAGCTTTCGGGTAATCCCCTTCAAATCTCCCGTTCCATTTCCACTCGTATCCTGAAATGACCTGGGATAAATCTGGTATACCGTACTTTTATGAAAATCCGTATTCATTAATTTCATGTCTCCTTTTCTGTCTGAAGCAGCTGCGCCTATTCCAGCTTTATTTTTTCATTCCTCTGTCTCTGCTTCACAAGCTTCTATCTTAATTCTGCCGCTCCACAAGCTTCTATCTTAATTCTGCCACTACGTCTGCTCCGGCTGTCATGTTTTCTCCTCCCTGAGCAAAATGCAGAACTTTTCCATTATCATCCGTTACTACCATGATCGTTACCGTCGGATGTCCGGCTGCTTTTATTTTTTGCATATCAAAGCGGAGCAGAGGATCCCCGGCTTTTACCCTGTCACCTGTTTGAACCAGAGCTTTAAAACCATCCCCATGCATTTCCACCGTATCAAGTCCGATATGTAAAAGGATTTCCGCTCCATTTGCAAGAGTCAGCCCGCACGCATGCCAGGAACCTTCCATCACCGTCGTTACCACGGCATCCGCAGGTGAAATTAAAACCTGTTCGCCAACGCCCTCCGGCTCGATTGCAATCCCATCACCCAGCAGTTTATCCGCAAATGTACGGTCAGGTACATCTGAAATCGCAGCTGTTTTTCCATTAAGAAAAGCTTTTAACGTTATCGGTTCATCAGTGGTCAAACTTGCACGTACATCTTTAGCCGCTGCGGTACCTGCCGTCTTATCGGCTTTATCCGTTTTTTCAGTCATATCAGTCTTTTCAGCCATATCAGTCTTTTCAGCCACACCGGTTTTATCGAGTCCTTTCTTTTTACCGATCAGCACAACTAACACAAAGGGAACTACTACTGCAATCAGCATACAGATCAGATAATTTCCCCAGTATTCCGTCTGCATGGAAAGAATTCCGGGCAGACCGCCTACACCTACTGCATTAGCCGTACAACTCATAGCCGTACTTGCGATTGCTGCCAGACAGGAACCGACCATACCGCATACAAAAGGAAAAACATGTTTTAAATTGATACCGAAAATAGCCGGTTCCGTTACGCCGAGGTAACAGGAGATACAGCAGGGGATATTTGTTTCCTGTGCTTCAGGATTTTTACGTTGTACGTATATCATACCGAGAACCGCAGAGCCCTGAGCGATATTAGAAAGGGCGATCATCGGCCACAGCATCGTACCCCCAAATTTACCGATCAGCTCCAGATCGATTGCATTACTCATATGATGCAGACCTGTAATTACAAGAGGTGCGTAGAGAGCCCCGAAAACAGCTCCGAAAATCACGCGGTAAGGACTTGTAATTCCGGCATATACCAGACCTGAAATCACAGAACCGATCTTCCAGCCGATCGGACCCAGTACAAAATGCGCCATCATAACGGAAAGAAGCAGCGAACCAAACGGAACCGTAATCTGTGCGATCAGAGGATGACTGATCTTCTTAAAAAACCTTTCCAGATAGACCAGACAAAATGCAGCAAGAATTGCAGGAATTACCTGTGCCTGATATCCGATCATATTCACCTGCACAAAACCAAAATCCCATTTGGGAATATCCGCCGCAGCCGTACCGCCGACCGCATAGGCATTCAACAGCTGACCGGAAACCAGCGTCAGACCAAGAATAATACCAAGAGCCTCGGTCCCTCCCATTTTCCGCATCACAGACCAGCAGATCAGAACCGGCAGCATATGGAAAACCGCCTCTCCAATCAGCCACAGGAAGCTGTCAAGCCCCATCCAGAACTGATTCAGATCACAAAGAGTCTTCGTGCCATTTTCAAATAAATAAAGGGAATCAATACAGTTTCTGAAACCAAGAATCAAACCACCGCAGATGATTGCAGGGATAATCGGTGCAAATACCTCTGCAATATTGCTCATCGCACGCTGAAGCGGATTCTGATTCTTCTTAGCCGCCTGTTTCGCCTCAGCCTTACTCACGCCCGAAATACCCGAAACAGCAACAAAATCATCATAAAAATCAGACACGGTATTCCCGATGATCACCTGAAACTGACCAGCCTGCGTAAAGCTGCCCTTCACAGATTTCAACCGTTCAATCCCCTCCACATCCGCAGCAGAAGGATCATTTAACACAAAACGCATCCGCGTAATACAATGGGAAACAGCCGCAATATTCTTCTTACCGCCAACCAGATCCAGCAACCTGGCAGCATCCTCTGAATAAATACCCATGAGAATCTCCTTTTCTTCTTTCAAATTGCAAATTTCAAATTTGTTTCAAATTCATTTTAAATACGGTTACATCCATTCATCGATCGACTTTTACATATACGTATATCACTACTCTTTTTTTCTTTTTGTACGTATATGTTATGATTTATTTATATCATATACGTACAACTATGTCAAGAGCAAATTTAAAATACTAAAATCGTTCTGTGAGCGGAACCGGAATCGGCCCACAGAACGATTTGTACTATGATTTGTTTGTACTATGATTTGAGTGATTATTTAGGTGATAATTCGAGTGATAATTCGAGTTATGCTCTTCGGGCATATTCTACGAATCGGAATTCATCAGCGCAGTGTCTTGACTCTGTGTACTGGAACAAAGTTCCATCTTCCAGATGAGTGTAGCTGGAAACAACAGCCACATATGGCGTTTCTCCCAGATCCAGGAGGATTTTATCTTCTCTGCTGGCAGGACGGAAAGTGATTTCTTTACGAGCCATACCAATCTTCAGTTTTTTTTCTTTTTCCAGATATTCATACAGAGAGCCCTGACAGATTTTTTTAGTCAGTTTTCCAGCAGCGCTTTTTAATATGTAATCTTTATCCAAAATGCTGTTTCGACCGGAGATACAGCGAACTCTGCTGATACGGTAAATTTCCTCTTCTTCATTTACCTGCATTTTTTTCATAATCCGCTCATCTCCTGTAATAATGCACAAATCTTCCACGCTTGTCACCACATCCAGCTTATTTTGCGCCGCAAGCTCCGAAAATGAAACAATTCTGGAAAACGGAAAATCCATTTTCTCCCGCTCAGCCACAACAGACTCTTTCCCCCGCTGTTTCACAATATACTGCTGCTGTTCCAAAAGCATCATCGCCTTGCGCACCGTATCCCGAGAAGCATTATACCTCTCCATCATCAAACTCTCAGAAGGCAGCGAATCCCCAGGCTGCATCCTCCCATTCTCAATCATCGACACATACTCTTCATATATTTTCTTATATTTACTTTGCAAATTCAACACCTCACATTTTATTTTCTAACATTTTGTATCCAGTATAGCACAGGACTCAACTTTTGTCTGTGTTTCTTTTAAGCAGTCTCCCCTCAGGCCGCTATCAACAACCGGTAATACTCCCATGCACGGAGTGCAGTTTACAATAAAAAAGTGAGTAATCCCCCATATACTTTGATTGGAGCGTATGGGGGATTTTTAAATTTTATATAGCAAACTCGTCAAACATGCGATATAATGAGTATAGAATTCCTCCGCTGACATGGAGGGTATTTATGGCACAAAAAAAGACACTGGCAGAATTCTCTTTTTAAGTACGTATGGTAAGAATCCGGAAGACACGAATGCCGGTATTGTAAGGTTTCTGAATTTTGTGAAGGCCGATTTAAAAGAGAGTTCGAAGGACTTTCATGATGAATTGGTACAAAAAATCCAGAACAGTATTACTCATATCAAACATAGCGTGGAAATTCTTTCTGTGCCATTGTAATAAATCAGTTCTGGCTGCTAACCCAGGGGGGATGAAAGTGTTACTTCTTCAAATGGTTTTAAAATATAATATCGTTCCCTATCCCAAGGACCATAAATCAGTTCCTTCAGATAGCTCAGTGTTGCTGGTATTACCGTTCGTTTTAATCCGAGTGTTTCTTCAATCACAGCGGTCTGCTCTACCAGTTCTTCTATGTTCCCAACTCCGGTATCAAGCAAAGCCAGCTGTTTATAATGGCCATACATCATATCGGCAATCACTTTTGCATCTTTTTCTCCATACTTTTCCACAGTATATTGATATTCCACCCATACGTTCCGCTCTCCGCGCATCCAGCCTTCTGTCAGATAATAAGCGGCATTCGCACCAGCATAAGCATTTCGCGCCTGATCCGAACCAAATAAAAGGGAAATACAGTCATCTGCTTTTGGTATGATTAATTCGAAAGATCCGCTTTTCAGCTGATTGCTCGAATTCCCACATCTGCCAAAAAGCAAAATCAGTCGGTCGCAGTCAGTCACCTGGTCAATGCTTTCCTGTAATCGATTATGCAGTTTTTTCGGAAAATTATGTAAACCGGATTCCAGCCAGATGATTTCCGGCTTTCCGAAATTAACAGATTTTTCGGAAGCAGCTTTCTGTCCATTCTCATTCCTTGATTCAGAATGAAAAATATATTCAATTTCATCTCGTAATGTTTCACATGCAAGATATTTGGTCCTCATTTCAATTTACTGATTTTCCTTTTCCTTTTTTATGTTTCAAACTTCAAAATAATCACAACATTCATCCTCAGGTTTTCCGTAAAACATAAACGATTCTCTATGCTCTGAAATTCATTATATTTTAAAATACAGGAATTGACAATAGAAATTTCTTTTAAACCATTTTTCCCATTTTTCTGTTGTAGTCTTTTTACATAAGTACTATTTTTCATGCGGCGATTATGGTTTTTTATTATTACCTTAAAGTTAATACCATTTTGTTTTATTAACTTTAAGGTAATAAAAAGTAACCTTTATGTAATTCCGAATATTGTGAAATTATGTTATTTTGAATATGCGCAGATGATTCGGCGAACATAACATCCGGGTCATCATTGATCTTTACATGCATGACGTCATGGAAATGGTATCTGCTGGTTTTAGCTGCGAAAGAGAAACCTGTAGATGTCAGTTTCACAATAAAATCTACTTTATAAAAGTTTTAAGAACAGAGGGGCAAAAAAGTATGAAAAAACTTGGATGGAGAAGTTGGCTGTTGCTGATATTTGCAGGCTTCGGTTATCAAGTACTGAACGGAAGTGCATTTTTGATCAATAGCTATTATACGTTGTTTGCTAACGGTATGAATCTGACTGCATTACAGGTTGGTACCTGCATGACAATGGTAGGTGTTGTGACAACAATCGGTTACTTGTTCGGCGGTATTTTAGGTGATATTTTCAAAACCAAAACGCTGATGCTGGTATCTCATTTCGGATGTGCTGCATGTTTGTTATACATGACCACATTCCCACCCTATAAGGTATTACTGGTCATTGAATTTTTACTTGGTTTCTTTGCAATCGGCACTTATTGGGGAAGTATGACAAGATTTGTAAAAAGCCTTGGTCCTACAGAAATTGAAGGTAAGCTATATGGTTTCTTTTATGGTCTGTGCGGTTTATCTGGTACAGTGATCGGTCTGATTGTTTCTGCAATCGTTGCAAATTCAGGTAATGAAACAGGTTTAAGATTGTTACTGACAACTTTTGCGGTTGTTAACATCCTTGCCGCGGTTGTGATTTTGATTTTCTATCGCGGTTATAAGGAAAAATCAGAAGATCCCGATGAAAAATTCAAACTGGAATATCTGGGAGAAGTTATCCGGATGCCGGAAGTATGGATGGTTGGCGGTGTTACCTTCTGTGCGGAAATGATTTACTCTGTAATGGCTTATGTATCTCCTATGCTGGAAGCCGATTTTGCAGTATCCGCGGCACTGATCACTGTGGTTGTAACAATTCGCGTTCATTTTGTACGACTGCTGACCTCGCCTTCTTCCGGGCTGTTGGTCGATAAACTGAAATCTCCTTTGAAAGTAATGAAATTCGCACTTTGGGGTTCTCTGATCATCACTATAATCATGACAGTTATTCCTTGGACACCTGCCTTTGCATGGATTGCAATTGCAGCAGTCTTGCTGATGTCTATCTTATTTAACCTTTCTACCCCGTGCTGGTTTACCACCGTTGCAGAAATTGGTGTTCATGACAGGGTAAGAGCTACCGCTGTTGGTCTTGCATGTACGATAACATTTTCAGGTGATATGTGGACTTATGCGCTGGGAGGAAAATTGGTTGATTCTTTCGGAAGTATCGGCTACAGAATCTACTTCTGTATCATGATTGCATTCTTTATTCTCGGTTTGATACTCTGTAGAATGACATCTGCAAAAATCAAGACTAAAAAGGCAGCAAATTAAATTTGATAACAGACCCAATTGAAGTTGCATAAACACCAGGAGCGTTTCCTGTCAACTTTATGATATAATTACTTATAATTTCAAAATACTGATTACGATTCAGAATAAGATGATATAGGGATGTTTTTCTTGGCATACTTTCTGAAAAACAGAATTTAACAATTATAAGGAGTATATGTATATGAACAGACACAATTATGGAATATCCGAACAGGATATACAGTTAATTCATGAAAAATCCATGTTTCTTCTTGCAAGAAACGGTGTGCAATTTCGTAGTAAAACGGTATTGGAACTCTTTCAAAATCACGGTTTTCATGTAAATGGTGATATTGTTTATATGCAGGAGAAAGATATTTGGAACGCTTTCTCAACAGTTCCGAAAAGCTTTATATGGACAGGACGGGAAACCAGTGTAGAAATCGGCGGAAAAAAACAGATTTTCGGACCTTCTTATGGCCCGGTTTATGTTTTGGAAAATGATATTTATCACAAAAGCAATTATGAAGATTTCATTCGCTTTCAGCAGTTAAATGAAACCAGCACTGTAATGCAGATTATGAATCCAAATATACTTGATCTGAGTTTTCTCAAATCCCCTGTTTATAGCGAGTGGGCACAGGCCATGACACTTACTCTCAGTACTAAACCGGTTATGGGTATGGTTGACAGCAGCATACAAGCATTGCATTCAATCCGTATGACAAAAGAATTCTATGGTACTGATCATCAGATTGTGGTCTGCGGTCTGGTTAATATGGAATCTCCTTTTTGTTATCCCGACTATGTATGTGATGCAATTACTGTTTATGCATCAGAAGGACAATGTATCATTTTGACTCCTTCTGCTATGAGTGGTATTACCGCACCTGACAGTCTGTCTGGTTTACTTCTGGTAAATAATACAGAAATTCTCGCTGGGATTGTATTGACACAACTGATTAATCCGGGAGTACCGGTACTTTATGGCAATCAAAGCCACAGCGTAGATTTGAGAAGCTGTCTTCCTATTGTAGGTAGTGCCGAACAAAGTTTAATTTATGCTTCTGTTAAAGCTTTTGGTGATTTTTACGGAATTCCTGTCAGAACCGGAGGTGCAACAAGCGATGCAAAACTTGCGGATATGCAAAGCGGTGCCGAGTCCTGTTCCAATTTATTAGCCAGCGTCACCAGTGGTGCAGATCTCGTTCTGCATACCTGCGGTGTTCTGTCTGCAGATTTGGGAATCAGTTTTGATAAATATATTTATGACGAAGAAATTCTCCAGTCTGTACAACGCTTTTCAAAAGGTATTGATGTCTCAGAAGAGGCTTTACAAATCGATAAAATTTTATCGATTGGTCCCGGTAGAAATTATCTGGATCGTACATCAAAATATTATAGAAACGATTATAGAAGAGCAAAGATTCCTGATAGAGAATCTTATGCGTTCTGGATGAAACATGGTGCAGAAACATTTACAAATCGTACAAGAGCTGCTTATCTGGAACGACTGAATCAATATGAAACAAAACTTCCGACCAGAGAACAGATGGAAGTTCTGTTACAATATGTACCGGGAGAGCTTTTGCGTCCATAATCGAACCAGTTTAGGAGGTTATTATGAAACACGTATATCAGTTTGCAACAAAAGAAGAATTAGATATTATCCATGAATATACAATGAAGACATTGGAAGAAGTTGGTGTAAAATTCTGCTGTGAAGAGGCACTGGAAATTTTCAGACAGCATGGTTTCAAAACTGTTGGAGAAACCGTTTATATGACTGAAAAAGATGTTATGAAAGCTCTGGAAACCACTCCCAAGCAGTTTGACTGGTACGGCAGAAGTGGTCACATAACTGTTGGTGATGGAAGCAGCATTTGTGCTCCCACATATGGTCCTATTTTCATTCTGGAAGACGGCAATTTCCATCCCGTTGAAAAAAGAGATTTTCTGAATTTTGTAAAACTGGCTGCAACCAGCCCTGCACTGGATGTATCCAATCCTAACCTTTGTGATATCGGTTTCATGCCCCAGGAAGTATGCTCCAACTGGGCACAGGCAGCTGTTATGCTACATGATACACATCCTATGATTGGTATGGTAGATGGAAAACAGAGTGCGATTGATTCCATTAAAATGGCGCAGGATTTCTTGGGTATCAAGGATAAACCTGTTGTTGCAGGTCTTATCAGCACTTCTTCTCCCTGCCATGTAAGTACTGCAATGTGTGAAGCACTGATCGAATATTCCAGAGAAGGGCAGATCATGTTTATTTCTTCTTCTTCTATGCCCGGACTGACCTGCCCCGGTTCTCTTGGCTCTTTATTAATGCTCAACAATGCGGAAGTACTTTCAACCATCGTATTAACACAGCTGATCAATGCTGGTGTTCCTGTCATTTACGGTATTCAGAGCCATGGATGTGATCTCCGCTATATGACTCCATGTGTAGGCAGTCCTGAACAGAGTTTGATTTTCGCGGCAACTAAATCTTTAGGAAATTACTATGGATTGCCTGTAAGAACAGGAGGTTCTTCAGGTGATTCAAAACAGGTTGATATGCAGGCAGGTGCAGAATCTTTTAGTACGGCATTCAATACTATTTTAAGTGGTGCTGATCTGGTCGTTCATGCATGCGGCGGTATGGATCAGGATTGTTCTCTTAGCTATGATAAATTTATTTATGACGAAGAAATTATTTTGTCTTGTAAGAGAATAATGAGAGGCTTCGAAATTTCTGAAGAGTCCATGCTCTTTGACTGCGTAAAAGAAGCCGGACCTGGCGGCGGATTCATGAATCTTTCTGATGATAATCTGGCAGATTCTTTTGATTATTACCGTGAGGAGACGTCTGTTTTAAACTGTGCAACACATATGGCACATGCTACTTGGCTGGATAAAGGGTCACAGTCTGTAACAGACAGAACAAAGGCAATTTACACCAGAAGACTGGAAGAATACCGTATGCCTGATGTGGAAAAAGAACGTTTTGAAGTTCTTGCCAAATATGTGCCTGCTGAATTGCTAAAAGAATTTCAGAAGTAATCCATAGTATACGTCAGATAAGAAAATTTTTCTATCTAACTAATAAAATCAAAAAATAGATTTGATATCGTTAATTTTACAAAATCAATTTATTACATGAATAATTTTTCTCTGGGAAATGGCTGAAACGGCTTTACGTGACAGCCATTTCTAATGTATACTGATATTCAGGAGGATATATTTCATGAACAGTGATAAAATATTACAATTTAAAATGATTGCACAATATGAAAATATCACCAGAGCATCAGAAGCATTGTTTATATCCGCACCGGCATTAAGCAAAACTCTTTCTAAAATCGAAGCAGAACTGGGCTGCCATTTATTTGAACGAAAAGGCAAACGTTTACTTATCAATGAAAACGGCAGAAAACTGTTGGAGTTTGCAAATCAGATGGAAGGGCTGCTGAAACAGATTGACAGGGCATTTGCATCCGCTGAAGACAGAGAACTTTTCGTCTACAGCATATGTAATTTTTTTTCTTTTATTATGGAAAACTATTTTCGTGAATCTGTTCGTTCTATTCATTATGAACTGGTTCAAAATCATTCTATTCCCGATTTGTTTTTTCACAAAGATGCCGATGTGGTTGTGTCTGACGATTTTTTTATGAAAAGCAAAGAATCGGATCAGGTTATGAAAATGCCCGTGCTAAATGAGCAGCTTTTGCTTTCGGTTCCTGCTGAAAATCCGTTGGCTCAAAAACGTTCCATCAATATCAAGGAATTGAATGGAATGAGTATTATGCGAACTTCTGATATAAAAGGAGTCAATGACTGGGTGGAAAAAATTTTAGAATTGAATCATGTAAAAGTTCGTTGGGCATTAACATTGGATGCAGAGTCTTACCATGATCTGTTGGCCAGTGATTTGGTGCGTCCTATTATTTTCGAAAGCTCCAGTCAATATATGTCTTCCAAAGAATACCGAAGAAACAGTGCCAATCGGCGCAGTATTAAAGTTACAGGAGAATATACCAATCGAATGATCTCTGTATGGTATAACAGAGCAAAACAAGCCTATCTTGAAGATTTCATTCGTTGTATCAGAGAATCATTCTGTTAATACATAAAACAGCTCATGATACATAGAGTTTTGAAAAATTTGCGTAGTAAACATATCAGGAAATTAACGAGGTTTCATATATGAGTAAGTATAAAATAATTGGCGAACTATTGGGGGATCTGGAGGGGGAAGTCGTTGAGGAAGAGGCTCGAAGGATTGCAGCTGCCAATCCGGATGATGTTTTTATAGTTCTTGAAGAACTCAGGCGTGGTATGTCAATCGTCAGTGACCGTTTTGATGATTGTGAATATTTTATTGGTGATCTGATATATGCTTCAAAAGTAATGAGTAATATCATGGATATTTTCCATGATTGTTTTATCGCTCTTCAGGAAGAACAACAGTCTGGAACTGTGTTACTCTGCACGGTAGAAGGAGATATTCACGATGTCGGAAAAAATATTGTGAAAGCAATGTTGATGACAAAAGGGATCACTGTAGAAGATTTAGGTGTAAATGTAGCACCTGATCTTATTGTGGATACGATTCGTCGGAAAAATATCCATATACTTGCGTTATCCGGTGTTATGAGATTTTCTTTGAATTCGATGAAAACAGTTTCTGATATGCTGAAGACTGCTGGTTTGCGCGAACAAACCAAAATTATAGTAGGCGGTGTATGTGTAAATGAAGATTCTTTTGCAGAGACAGATGCAGATGCCTGGTCCGCAGATGCGAATGAATGCGCACAAATCTGCTTGCAGTGGCTCTCATCAGATCCAGCATTTGCGGAATAACAAGTGTACGACCGCTTATGATAGAATCTATTAAAAGATAAAAATGGTTTAACAGGATCGTACTGTAATGGAGCCTTCACACATTTTTATTTCTATTTCCTTTTCCCGCCTTTTATGCTACTATTGTTGCAAAATGACTATAAAAACTACAAGGAGGTTTCATTTTATGAGACATATCAAATCATTGCTTGCTTCGATTCTGGTTCTGGCTCTTATTTTCGGGTCTGTACCGGTTCCGGCGCTGGCTGATGAAGGTCGGAAAACGGAAAATGAGGCGGTCTCTCAGGCAAATCAGTTTTCGGAACAGGCTGACAGCAATACGGACAAGACCGGACAGCAGACCGACAGCTTCTTCTATCAGAATCCGCTTTATTCACCGGGTGCCGCACCGCAGAGCATAAGCAGCTACTCAGCTGACACACCTTCCACAGTCAGTGAGGAAACGCCCCCATCAGAGGGAACCTTTACCTCCGAGGCAAAAGCTGCTGATGTGATCCGCCAGAAGATGAAACAGCGAATTGGTAAATTTGCGCTTACTTTTGTTACACCGGATGAAGATTACAGAGACGTAATGCTTGGATTATTCTATCTGGCGATGGAGGAAACCGGCGTGCCTGACGAAGGTGACTATCTGCTTTGGCAGTGGGAAGAGGTTGGAGGTAATATTTCCTACTATCCTACCAACGGCAGCTACCATTATACCTTCACCTACTCCATTGTTTACTACACCACACTCGAGCAGGAACAGGAGGTTTCCAAAACAGTAGATACGATTCTTTCCAAACAGGATTTAAACAACAAAACTACATATGAAAAAATCGAATCTCTTTATCGCTATCTGGTAACCACCGTGGATTACGATTACGATACGCTTGAGGATAATGAATACAAACTAAAATACACGGCATACGCAGCTCTTATCAACAAGACCGCGGTCTGCCAGGGCTATGCGCTCGCGCTTTACCGCCTTCTCAGAGAATCAGATATTCCCGTCCGCATTATTGTCGGCACCGGAAACGGCGAATCACATGCCTGGAATATCATTTCCATCGGAAAATCCTGGTATAACGCAGACTCCACCTGGGATTCCAGCTCCTATGAGGACAGCAAAGAGTACTCCTGGTTCTTATTAAATGAGACCAATTTCAAAGACCATGTCCGTGACAAGGAATATCAGGACAGTGATTTCACAAAATCCTATCCCATGGCAGCAGAAAACTATAACCCTGAGATCATCAATCTTGCAAATGAAAAGATTCGATTATCCAAAACAAGCTTCGATTATGATGGAACCGCAAAAGAACCTTCCGTTACGATTGACGGATTAACAAAGGATGTTGATTTCTCTGTAGCGTACCAAAATAATGTGAATGCGGGCACCGCATCCGCCATCGCCACAGCCATCGCACCCTGCACCGGCTCCATTACCGCAAAATACACCATCAACCCCTTGATTTTTGCAGACATTTCTATCAAGGGCTACCGCGGCTATTATGACAAAAAAGCCCACACGGTTTCCGTTACAGCACCCGAAGGAGCCTCTGTTTACTACTCCACCTCAAAAGACGGAAGCTACACAACGAACCGTCCCTCATTTACAGAAGCCGGAAAGCATACCGTTTACTGTAAAATAAAAAAGAAAAATTATAAAACAGAGATTTTAAAAGCCTATGTGGAAATTCTTCTGAAAACCCCGGAGGTCAGACTATACAACACATCTTCCGGCATTACAATCAAATGTAACCACATTCCCGGTGCATCAAAATATGTAATTTATCAGAGAACCTCCGACGGAACGAAAAAACTCAAAAGCGTTACATCCGATACCTCACTCAGATGGACTCACGAAGGACGAAAAAACGGTTCCAAATATACGTACACGATAAAAGCTTATCATAAAACAGCAAAAAGCTCCTGTATCTCCGGCAAAAGCATTTATCGTCTGACAACCCCCTCCATCACCTCCCTGGAAAATTCAGGAAGCAAAAAAATAACAGTACAATGGAGCAAAAACAGCAAAGCCACCGGTTATCAGATTCAATACGGAACCAAAAGCGACTTCAGCAACGCCAAAATAATAACCATAAAAACAAACAAAACTCTCAGCAAAACCATTTCCTCATTAAGCAAAGGAAAGGTTTACTATGTACGTACACGTTCCTATAAGACCGTATCCAAAAACAACTATTACTCAGGCTGGTCAGCAAAACGCAAAAAAACAGTTCATTAATTTAACAGTAATTTAACAGTTTAGCGTTTTTTAGGGACAGGGGGAGTGTCCAGGGGACGCAAAAGAGCGGGAATACGAAGTCTTTCCGGCAACCTGGAAATGTTGCCTATAAGACTTGTATTCCCGCTCTTTTGCTGTCTTTCAGCTGCTCGCACCTGTCCCATAAAAGTTAAACTGTATATGGGAGAACCGCGCATGAACATCTTTCCAAAACCTCCCACATAGTTTTTTGATTCATAGACAGGGGGAAATTCCGCAATACCCAGCAAGAGGTCAATCATACAAGTTCTAAAGAGGCGTATTGGGTGCAAAGCACCCACACTAGCCTCGTAGAACTTCGTATGATTGACCTCTTGCGTCCCTTGGACACCCACCCCCTGTCCACCCCTCCAAAAAACTAACTCAACTCTCCATTTGTTTCCCTAAAAACCCCGCTGCTGCTGCTGCCAGCTTCTGCTCGGCTTCTCCCATTTTCCTGCGGGTATCTTTGCTCATAAGACTAACCGCGCCTATTGCATCTCCTTCGCAGATAATAGGATATACCACCATGCTGCTGTATTCGCCCTGATCCCCGGCCGTTATCGATACATTTTTCTGTTCTGCTTTTGTACCGGGCACAATCACCGTGCGATTCGAAATGACAGCTTCCATCTGCTTGCTGATCTGCTTTCCCTGAATTTCTTTTTTGATGCCTCCTGAAGCCGCAATGATCTGATCCCGATCCATAATGCATACCATATGCCCTGTGGTCTGAGCCAGAGTATCTGCGTACTGCTTTGCAAATGTCCCCAGATCCTCCATCGGTGAATATTTTTTTAAAACAATACCGCCCTCTGCATCTGTATAGATTTCCAACGGTGTACCTTCACGCAGCCGAAGGGTTCTTCTGATTTCTTTAGGAATCACGAGTCTGCCAAGTTCGTCGATTCTTCTGACTATTCCTGTCGCTTTCATAAAATAAGTTCCTCCTTTTTTTACATCATCTATCATTTTATCCATTGGTTTCCTGTAGTGATAGTATTTGTAAAACAAAGGAACATTATTCTTTAAACCAAAAACGCAAACAACAAATACCCTAACGTTGCACAAAGCCCGATTGTAAACAGCAAAAGTCCAAATGAAAAGCTCTCATCTACCATTTTTCCAACCAGCAGAAAGAGTCTTTCCTCCTGTTTCAGCTCAGGAATGCAGGATTTCGGGGCTTTTAGACCTTTTTTGCTTCCGCCTCTGAATTTGAAAAGGAGCAAATGCCATCCATCTATAAAGCCTCCTATAATCACCGCGGCCTTATTTTCTTCATTAACATATACCTTTTCCTTCAGCTGGCGATGCGTTGTTTTTCTTGCGAGTAAAATCAAACCGTCTGTGAGCGAATCCAGTATACGGCACAGAAGGCCAAACAGGTTCGGCAGAAATACCTGAAGAATCGGCCGGTAAACAGAATTTTCAAGATCAAACCAGCGCGGAAGGCGGTCCTCATAGCGGTTTTCCTTCATCAAAAGCCCCCGAACAAGCACAAAATACAGGATCAGACCAATGAAAAGAGATATCAGGCTTCCTTTCAGGTTTACCATACTGAAATAATCCACCGCATGTTCCATTTCCTCAGCACGGAAAAAGCTCTGGCCCAAATCAGCCAGTCTGTCCATGGTAACGGAAGGCAGACTTCCCAGAACAGGCAGAAAAACCGCAGGAATCAGAATTACCGCCGTGCCTGACATTTTCATCGCATCAAACTCACTCTGACGTTTCGGATTTTTTTCCACAAAAACTGCCACAAACAGTTTGAGCATATACGCTGCGGTTATGCCTCCTGACAGCAGGAAGATCCATTCCGCCGCTTTCCACACAGCCGGATTTCCAATCCATGCCATTATCCCGGCTGCAGAACCGGATAACAGCTCAGAGGGCATATTTTGCTCCGCCAAAATCATCTGATATTCCACAATTCCCTCATGAAGCAGTGTTTTACTCACATATCCGCTCCAAAACGGAACGCCTGTGATTCCCAGCGCGCCCATCAGAAAACAAAATTTTAAAACCGGCTTTTTTCTCCCGAAGCCCCGGATTTCATTCAGATCCAGCTGGTGCAGCTTCATAAAAACCGCTCCTGCGCAAAGAAACAGTACCAGTTTAAACAGCGAGTGATTCACCATATGAAGAAACGTGCCTCTTGCTGCTATAGAAGGATTTTCCCCCGCAGCCGAAAGCAAGCCGTACATTCCGATTCCGACCAGGATAAATCCAATCTGTGAAACGGAGGAGCAGGCCAGAGTTTTCTTCAGATCAATTGAAAAAAGCGCCAGAAATGCACCCCAGAACATGGTGATGGTTCCCAGTACCGCAATCAGAAAGCCCCAGCTGCCGTCTCCTGCGAATATGTCTGCTGTGAATATCTGGCAGGAAATTACAATAATTCCGAAAATACCGGATTTCGTTAAAATTCCCGATAAAAGCGCGCTGGCCGGAGCCGGAGCCACCGGATGCGCCTTCGGAAGCCAGATATGAAGCGGAAAACAGCCCGCTTTTGCGCCAAATCCAAACAGCAGCAGTCCTCCCGCCAGATAGAGCTGACGTTTATCAGCCACCTTCAGAGCCGCCTGGTGAAGTTTATCCATTTCAAGCGTTCCCAGCAGATGATACAGCAAAAACAGCCCCATCAGCATCATCAGTCCGCCGATTACCGCTACGGCAAGGTAGGTTTCTGCTGCGCGCAGAGATTCTTTCCGCTCATCAAACGCCACCCAAACATACGAGGTAAATGACATAATTTCAAAGAAGATAAATGTTGTATATAAATCTGCCGACAGAAATACTCCCAGCGTAGCAAGGAAGGTCAGCCAGAAAAACAGATAAAACCGACCCTTCTTTTCATAATGCGCCATATATTTCCGGGAAAATACACCGCTTACCGCCCACATAAACACTGCCATAAGCACATATATCAGCCGAAAACCATCCAAACACAGATGAATGCCAGGCGGCCCGCAAAAGCCCGGAAGCACAAATTCTCCATACTCCATCATACGACTCCACCTCCTATTTCCATCAAAAATGCTGTCAGCGGCCTGGAGTACAGACCAAACAGCAGAATGATCACCGCAAAAATAACCAGCGGAACCAGCATCATCCAATTCGGATCCAGAGAAGATTCTGCCTCCCGCACACAATTCCCGCTTTCTTCCACACAGTTTTCGTTTTCTTCCACGCTATTCCCGCTTTTTTCCACACAATTTTCCGTCTCTTTCGGAAAATATGCCCGCACCAGCACGGTCAGCATATAAATTCCTGTCATCAGCGCCGAATAAAGCAGAACAATCACTGCGCCAAAAGCCAGATATCCCCAGCTTCCGGAAACGATACTTCCAGCGCCGATACTGTCGGATGCGATACTGCCGGCAGCGATATTGCCGGAGCCGCTGCCGCCGGCAGCTTTCAGTGCCAAAAATTCCAATGCACAGGAAAAAGCTGCTCTGGCAATATTCCATTTGCTGATAAATCCGGCAAACAGCGGGATTCCTACCAGAGATAAACTGGCTACCGTCAGACAGCCAAACGTAACCGGCATTTTCCGGCCAAGTCCATCCAGCTCATAAATATACGTCTTACCGGTCTGATGCATCACCGCACCGGCACAGAAAAAGGAGCAGATTTTCATAAATCCATGAAATACCATATGACTCAGCGCTGCCACAATCCCCAGCGGACTCATCATAGACGCCGCCAGCAGAATATAGGAAAGATTACTGATCGTCGAGTAGGCAAGACGCCGTTTCCAGTGAGCCTCCTTCACTGCCATCGTGGAGCCAAACACGATGCTGACCATCGCCGCTCCCATCATAGCCCACTGTACCCAGCTTCCCTTTAAAAATTCTATTCCAAAGCTGAAATACGTCAGACGAATCACCGCAAATGCCCCTGATTTTACTACGGCAACCGCATGAAGCAGCGCCGTCACCGGAGTCGGCGCTACCGTCGCCTTCGGCAGCCAGCCGTGAAGCGGGAACATCGCCGCTTTTACGCTGAATCCTGAAAATGCAAGAAGAAATACCACATAAAGGACATTTTTCCACTCTCCTGCTGCCTGCAGATCAAGAACACCACCCGGAATAAACTCCGTATTTCCTGTTGCGGAAAAATTCAGAACAAACACCAGCCCCAGAAAGGCAAATGCCGCCCCGCCAATCGAATAGTACAGATATCTTCTTCCGGCAAGCCGCGCCTCCTTTGTCATCGGATGCAGCACTAACGGAAATGTTACCAGCGTCAGCACCTCATAAAACAGATACATCGTAACCAGATTTCCTGACAGCGCAATTCCTGCTGTCACACCATATGTCATCAGATACCAGGCAAAAAAAACGGTTCTGCGCTTTTCATGCCGCATATATTCATATGCATACAGCACCGCAAGCGGCCACAAAAATCCAATCAGCCCGGCAAATACCCGCCCCATTCCATCCAGACGGAACATAACCTCCAGATTTCCGAACAGGCGGAACAAAACAAAACTGCCGCTTTCTTCCTTACCAAAAATCAGCCAGGCAAGAATCAGGCTGTTTAAAATGGTCAGACCTTCCGTATAGATTCCCAGCTTTCGGTAATTGGAAAAATTCCCAAACCATGCAGCAAACAAAATGATCAGGCCGCCTGCCAGCGGAAGGAGGGCAGGCACACATAATAAAATTCTACTCATCGCTCGTTCCCTCCTCAGAAAATCATAGCCGCAAGCTCTTCCAGCAGCTTAAAAAGCGGCCCCGGAAAGCAGCCAAATAAAAGCGTTGCCCCCGCCATCAGCGCTGCCGGTACCAGCATAAGAGCTGACGGCTCTTTTTCATCCGGATTTTTTTCTTCATTCAGACTCCTTTTTTCATTCAGATTCCTTTTTTCGTTCGAATTCCTTTTTTCATCCGGATTTCTCAGTCTGATTTCTTCTACATTAAAATCCGCTCCCGGGAAAAATCCCTGGATTGTCAGCGGAAGCAGGTAACCTGCTGTAAGCAGAGCGCTGACCAGAAGCACCACCGGGCCAAGCCATGACCAGATTCCCGTTCCCGATGCCAGCGCACCCTGCGCCAGATACCATTTGCTGACAAATCCACTTAAAGGCGGAATCCCAATCAGACCAAGTGACACAATTGTATAAACAGTCAGCATTTTCGGCATAATTCTGCCCAACCCTCTCATCTGCTCCACTCTTGTCCAGCCGGTAGTGAAAATAATCGCGCCAGCCGCCAGAAACAGTGCATTTTTAATCAGAGAATGGAATACAACATGGGATAAAGCCCCCGCAAAGCCAATCGGCTGCAAAATACTCAATCCAAACAAAATATACGAAATCTGACTTACCGTGGAATAGGCCAGACGTTTTTTCAGCACCGGTTCCCTGTAAGCAAGCATGGAACCCATAAAAACCGTTATAAGCGACAGCAGAATCCAGACATTCTGAACCCAGGTTCCCCGAATCATATCCGGCCCGATAATAAAATAAACTACACGGATAATACCAAGCACACCTGATTTTGCAATCACACCGGAAAGCACCGCACTCGCAGGCGCAGGCGCCGCCGGATGAGCCGTCGGAAGCCAGCCGTGAAAAGGAAACATTCCCGCCTTCACCCCAAAACCGATCAGTATACAAAACGCCGCTATCAAAATCAGATTTGTTCCATCAGAAAACAAGCCTCCCACCGATATCCCTTCCGAGAGTATACTTTCGGTGAAACTTCCTCCTGAAAGTATACCTTTTGAAAGCATACTTTCGGTGAAACTTCCTCCTGAAAGCATACCTTCGCTGAAAATCCCGCCGGGCGTAAAATCCAGATTCGGGCATACCGTTGTCAGGAAAAAAATACCGAAAAGCGCAGTAAAAGCACCTGCCATTGAATAAAACAGATATTTCAGTCCCGCCATCACCGCTTCCTTCGTCCGCTCATGCAAAACCAGCGGAAGCGATACCAGACTCATCAGTTCGTACATGATATAAAATGTAATTAAATTTGCTGCAAAATCAAGCCCGATCAATACGCCAAATGTAACCAGATACCAGCCCAGAAACTGATGCTCATTTTTCTCATGAGTCATATATTTAAAAGAATACACGCCAACCAGCAGCCACATTGCCGCTGTCAGCCCGGCAAAAATCACAGAAACCTGATCCACCCGAAATTCGATAGCCGTATTCTCCGTAAGCTGCCACAGCTTCAGCCCGGCCTTCCCTGATGCCAGAGCAGCCATCGTTAAAACAGCTCCGCCGCCTAAAGAAACCGCCGCCGTCCCTATCAGACGCCTGCGACTTGTCCGCAGCTTCTTTCCTGTCAGCACCGCAATCCCCATTGCAGCCAGAAACAGAACCGGCAGAATTAACACAATATTCCCTTGCATTTTTAATTTCTCCTTAAATTTATCCGATGTTTCTTATTCTTTATCAGCCAAACATTTCAAGCCCTCTCGCAATCGCATCGATAATCGGCTGAGAACCAAGCCCCAGAATCAGATTCAAAATGATATAACAGGCTACAGAAATCTTCAGGTTCCACCGCTGTGCAGCCACGCCTTCCTGCACGCCCGATTTAACTGTCCCCGCGTGATCTGAACTCTGTACTTCTCCCGAACTCTGCGCTTCGTCCGACTTCCGCGTAGAATACAAAGTGATTACCAGACGCAGAAAATACACTGCGTTTAAGACCGTGCTGATTGCCAGAACAAGCAGCGTCACCATCATTTTCCTGGGACTTTGCAGGGCGGAGGTTGCAAATAAAAGCTTTGAGATAAAGCCTGACAGCATCGGAAAGCCTACCATGGAAAGTGACCCGGCTGCAAAACCGATTCCTGCCAGAGGGTTCCGATAGCCCGCCCCCCGAAGGCTTCGATAATCCTTTTTTCCTCCGGAGACTTCATAAAGTCCGACAGCGCTGATAAATAAAAGCGCCTTCGTTGCCGAATGGGCAAAAACATGGAAGATTGCTGCAATCATCCCTTCACGGGTTCCCAGCCCGATTCCCATATAAATATATCCAATCTGCGCTACAGAAGAATACGCAATCATTCTTCTTGTATCCTTTTCAAAAATCGCATGGACA
Organism: Lachnospiraceae bacterium; assembly: GCA_030536685.1. GTDB lineage: Bacteria > Bacillota > Clostridia > Lachnospirales > Lachnospiraceae > TWA4. Next base: position 106,598 of record JAUNPP010000001.1, on the reverse strand, counting down.
GAGCCCATGATCATTCCTGCCAGACCAAAAACAAAAAGTACATTTACGATTCTGCTGGCAAGCACCGTTTCCATTCCCAGAACCCGGTAAAAAATCTTGATCAGAAGGAAAATATAGCCCTTGGACACCAGACCTGACAAAATCGCACTTGCTGTCGGAGTGGCATACCCATATGTATCGGGAATCCAGGAATGAAACGGATACAATCCGCTCTTAATAGCAAGTCCCACGCTGATCAGCGCAAGGATTACCAGCATCGGAATTTCATAATTTCCCGCCGACTCGATGGCTGCCACCGCTTCCTTCGCCGGGCTCATAAGCAAATGCCCCGTCACATCGTAAAGAAGACTCAGCCCTATTAAAAACAGACCGGAACCAAGCTGGCTCATGATCATATATCGGATCGCTGCCGTAAAGCTGTGTCCCTTCTGCCGGATCATAATCAGACCGCATCCGGCAATCGTATTGATTTCGATAAATACATAAGCGGTAAAAAGGTCATTTGTATAGATCAAAGCCAGAAGAGAGCTTAACATCAGATCGATCATAATAAAAAACTGATTGATCTTCCCTTCCTCCACATCCCGAAAGGTATGATGCATTCCGCCGATTACCGCCAGCAGCATTACCACGCCAAAAAGCAGAGCAGTCAGCCCCTCCAGAACACCGGCGCGGATTTCATTTCCCCAGGGCGCAGGAAAATGCCCCATCATATACGTATAGCTTTCTCCTGTACGCATACAATATGCAAGTACAGCGCCTGACATCAGCGTAGTTACCACAATAGCAAAAAGACTCAGATTTCTGGCCTTTTTCCCCGATATCACCGATGACAAAATTCCGGAAAACATCGCAATAATGATCGAAAAAAAAGGAAGATTCTGCACAAAACTCATGATTTTTCCTCCTTTTTCGCTCTCATCAGAATTTCATCCAGATTCAGAGAATGATATCTTTCATACAAACGAATCGTCAATGCCAGCATCAGCGCCGTTGTGCTGACCGAAACCACGATTCCCGTCAGCACCAGGCCGCTCGGAACCGGATTGATATAGGCAGATGCCTCCAAAACGCCATCGGTCACGATTGGAACCATTTTCCCGTAAATATAGCCCTTCGCCGCAAGGAAAAGATACACCGCGGTATCCATAATATTCATCCCCATAATTTTCTTGATCAGGTTCTGCTGAAGCAGCAGCATCGTAAATCCGATGCCAAACAAGATCACGGATACAGTTTCTTCTATATTATTGAATAAAAAATCAGCCATTACATACCACCTTTCCGGAATAAGGCGTAAAATGCATACATCGTACAGGCAACAACCAGTCCTACACATATATTCAGCGGCAGGATCAGCCCGCTGCTGATAATATCGCCGGGAGCTCCCAGAGGAATCCCGCTCTCCAGGTGATTTGCCCCGGTAAAGAAAGAATAACTCTTTGCCAGACAATAAAAGGTCAGCGCGCTCACCGTAATCCTCCGATAGGTCTTTTCCGTAAAGAGCCGCTCTGTCTTTTCAAATCCAAATGCATTCAGATAAAGGATCAGCCCCGATCCGATCACCGCACCGCCCGAAAAACCGCCGCCCGGTGAAAGATGACCGTTGAGCACGATATAAATCCCAAACAATAAAATCACCGGAACCAGCACGCAGGCGCATTTCTGAAGAATCACATCATTTTTCGGCTCGTACAGTCTGTCCTGCGACTTTGCAAGCCTCTCCTGATTCTTTTTGCTTTTGCTGCCCTTTTCTATTTTCAAAAGCACCATCACGCAGCAGGAGCCGATAAAAAGAACGCAGGATTCGCCAAATGTATCAAAAGCACGATAATCCAGAATCATTCCCGTCACAATATTCACTGCCCCTGTCTCCTGTAAACCCTTCTCAATATAACGGGCAGACACCTCATTATTATCAGGATTTCCGGCATTTCCAAAAACAGGAAGATACGCAATCGTCCAAAGAAGAACAAAAATAATACTCAGACACAAAACTACCGACATCACCTGATAAATCCTGCGGTAAATGCGAAGCGCCTTTTCCTCCGCATCCGCGGAAAATCGTTTTTTTCCGCCCGATAACAGTTCCTCCCTGTCTGATGACAACTCGCCTCTGCCAGACGCTGACTTTTCGCTCTTCGACGACAATTTTTCTTCCACTTCCTGATATCTCCTGCGTTTCGGAAGAGGAACGGTTTCCATGCCATTTTCCAGCAGATCCACCTCTCCATCCATCCAGCGTTTCAGCCGAAACAGGAAACTTTTTTCATAATTCTCTCTCTTTCTGCTCATCGCTGTCCTCCTTTCGGATTGCCTTGATTTTTTTCAAAGTGATAAAAAACAGAATACTGGTGACTCCCGCTCCTACCGCTGCTTCTGTAATTGCCAGATCCGGCGACTGCAGAAGAACCCAGATCACACACATGATCAGACTGTAAGACATAAAGGTCACGATCGAAGTCAGCAGATCTTTCGTAAAAGCAACCGCAACGGAACACACGATCAGACATAACAATAATAACATCTCAAATACTTTCATCTCCTGCCGCCTCTTTCCTGATATTATTCTCATCTGCCTCGTTTTGATCAGACTCATTTTTACTGTTTCGGCTTTGTTCAGACTCATTTTCACCGTTTTTGTTTTGATTAGAC
>JAUNPP010000001.1:86253-103933 GCA_030536685.1 Lachnospiraceae bacterium | reverse complement strand
GATCTTGATGGATTGCCAGATCATGATGGATTACAGAAATCTCTCCCAGATTTTCATCCGTCATAGCTTCCAGGCGGCTGATCATATGCCCCGAGACGGGACTCGCCATCCAGAAAAATAAAATTACCAGAAGAAGCTTCAGAGAATCCATTGAAAATCCTCTCATCAGAATCAGTCCTAAAAATACAAATAAAATTCCCAGAGTATCCCCCATCGCTGCCGCATGCATGCGATTCAGGGCTCTGTGAAACCGATTTACTCCGAATACAGCAAGAACCATAAAAATAATTCCAACACCGAGGCAGATTGCTGCTGCAATAAATTGACACCACTCTAACATCATCTCCCGGCCTCCGTTTCCGTATTGCTCTCGTCCCGCGCCGCTCCAAAGCGTTCTGCCTGTTTATCTACATTGTCTGTCACTGCCTGCAGATTTGCTTTGATGCCTTTTCGCTGCAGATAAACGCCTGTGTATACTTTACACAAAACAACAACTCCGAGAAAGCTGATCATCGCATAGATCAGACAGATATCCACCAGATAATTTTCATCCAGATATACGGAAAGTATGGCAATAATTGAAATGATCATCGTACCCACCATATTCACCGCTATAATCCGGTCTGCAGTTCCGGGTCCGATAATAGAACGGATGATACCTGCGATCACCAGAACTGCCAGTATAAGCACTGCTCCAATAAAAAGACCGTTATATGCGCTCTCGATCAGCCCCATCTCAGCTCCTCCTTTTCCATCTTTTCCAGAAGCTGCACAAACACAGACTCCTCCATTCCTTCCGCCAGTTCCTTATCCAGACAATGAACACAGAAATGATTTTCCTCCACCAGAACCGTAATGGTACCCGGTGTCAGCGTAATCGAATTTGCCAGTATCACTTTAGCCAGTTCTGTGTTAAATTTCGTATCAAAATATACCATAGTCGGCTCCGGCTGCAATTCAGGCGAAGTAATCAGCCTCAGCACACACATATTCGCTTTTACAATTTCCTTTATCAGCACCCGGAAATACTGCAGAAACAGCGGAATCAGACGAAACAGCATCCATTCCTTTTTCAGGCTGTAATCCATAAATCTGCAGATAAAAAAGAAAAGTGCGCCGGAAATCAACACACCCAGAATACAAATTTCAGCTGTTATCCTGCCATTTAAAATCAGCCACACCAAAAAAAGCAAACATAACATCAGGTTTTCCTCCTCTTTATTTTCTTTTGTCTATTCTATTCTGTAAAACGACAAAATGTCAAGCGATTACGCCTGACATTCTGTCGTTTTGCTGTGTTCTATTTTCAAAACATACGCATTTTTATGCAAATTTTCAAGAATACTACAATGCTTTGATTTTGGGGAGAGTTCGTAATTATGCCATCTGCTCCTTGCAAATTTTAATAAAATACTCGTGAATCCTGGGGCTCTCAGTTACTTCAGGATGAAACGCAAGACCGATTTGATTTTTATATTTTACTCCTGCTATTTTATCATTTACCAACGCAAGCACTTCAACTCCCTCTGTGACGTTCTCAATATATGGAGCTCTTATAAATGTAAGTGGTTCTATTCCTACGTACTTTACCTCTGAGTCAATGTGAAAGCTGCCTAACTGCCTTCCATATGCATTTCTTTTTACGGTTACTGGAAGTGTGGCAAAATAAACTTTTTCATCATTCGTTAATTTTTCAGCCAGGAGAATCAGTCCTGCACATGTAGCAAGCACTGGCAAGCCCTCCTCTATCTTATGTTTCAACACTTCAAACAATCCTAACTCATGGAGCAGCTTTCCCATCACGGTGCTTTCTCCTCCTGGCAATATCAGGCCATCCATCTTTTGACATAGGTCAGTTTTTTTTCTAATCTCAAAGTAAGAAATTCCCAATGAGTCAAGCATTTTTTCATGTTCTATAAAGGCTCCCTGTACAGCCAATATGCCTATATTCATTTTACTTTCCTCTTTCTGCCATAAGAAGTTCTATTTCCTGTTCGTTTATTCCAACCATTGCCTCCCCAAGATCTTCTGATAATTCAGCAAGCATCTTATTATCATTGTAATTTGTTACAGCCTTTACAATCGCAGCTGCTCTCTTTTTGGGATTTCCTGATTTAAATATACCTGAACCTACAAATACGCCCTCAGCTCCAAGCTGCATCATAAGCGCTGCATCTGCTGGAGTTGCAATACCACCGGCTGCAAAATTAACAACCGGAAGCTTTCCATTGTCATAAACATACCTGACCAAATCATAAGATACTCTAAGCTCCTTAGCCTTATTAAAGAGTTCGTCCTCGCTAAGCGCCTTAATTATCGCCATCTCGCGATTAATCATTCTCATATGTCTAACCGCCTGCACCACATCACCAGTTCCAGGTTCTCCCTTTGTACGTATCATAGAAGCACCCTCCTCTATTCTACGTAAGGCCTCGCCAAGGTCCTTTGCCCCACATACAAAGGGTACCTTGAATTTTGTTTTGTCTATATGGTATATGTCATCCGCTGGCGATAATACTTCGCTCTCATCTATATAATCGATCTCTATTGCCTCTAAAATTTGCGCCTCTGCAAAATGTCCGATTCTGCACTTTGCCATAACCGGAATTGAAACAGCCTCTTGAATTCCCTTTATCATCTTTGGATCACTCATTCTTGATACTCCGCCGGCAGCTCTAATATCCGCCGGAATTCTCTCAAGCGCCATAACCGCACAAGCACCTGCTTCCTCAGCAATTCTTGCCTGTTCCGGAGTAGTAACATCCATAATTACTCCACCCTTAAGCATCTGTGCCAGTTCTTTATTAAGCTGATATCTTGATTTTTCCATTTTTTCTCCTTCTGCAATTGTACCAGATGATTGTAAACTGCTTTATTCACAAATACTGTAATTCACATCAACTATACAATTTCTTTTTTATTTTATATTGCAATATTATAGCTATATCTGATATTATTAAAATGCTCATTTCAGATATATTCAATAAGGTCAGATTGGAGAAATATATTATTATGCTTACGTATTCTTTTGCAAATATAGGGTCAGATTCATTATATGAGCATTTATATAAATGTATCAAAAAGGACATATTATCAAAGAATATCTCTGTTGGAGATAAGCTTCCATCCAAAAGAAGTCTTTCTAAAAATCTGGGTATAAGTGTCATAACTGTCGAAAATGCTTATGCACAATTAATTTCAGAAGGCTATATCTATTCTATTCCCAAAAAAGGATTTTACGTTGCAGATATCACTGCAATTTCAAGAATTCCAGAGATAATAACTCCTGCAGACAGTATTATTTCTATAGAAACTATCAGCAGAAAAAAAATTGATATGATTAGCAATCATACAAGCCTGGACAATTTTCCATTCTCAATATGGGCTAAGCTTATGCGTGAAGTATTAAGCAGCAACCAGCCAGAGCTTATGATTAATTCTCCTTGCGGAGGTATTTTAAAGCTTCGTAATGCAATCGCCAGGCATCTTAGGGATTATCGGGACATTCATGTGGAACCAATCCAGATTATAGTCGGCGCCGGTACAGAATATCTCTACAGCCTTTTGGTGCAGTTACTTGGTTTTGATAAAATATACGCAATAGAAGAACCCGGATATCAAAAAATTGCACAGGTATATACCTCGCACCATGTAATTTGTAAACACATTCCTATTGACAATCAGGGAATTTCAATATCTGAATTGGAAGCTTCAAATTCAGATGTATTACACCTTTCGCCATCACACCATTTTCCGAGTGGAATCATAACTCCAATAAGTCGTCGTTACGAACTTTTAGGATGGGCATCAAAAAAAGAAGGGCGTTATATTATAGAAGATGACTATGACAGTGAATTCAGAATGGTCGGAAAACCTATTCCATCCATGCAAAATATTGACTTATCAGAAAAAGTTATATACATGAATACTTTCAATAAATCCTTATCTTCGACTATTCGTATCAGCTATATGGTTTTACCAATGCACCTAATCAATAAATTTTATAAAGACTTATCCTTTTATTCATGTACTGTATCAAATTTTGAACAGTATACGTTAGCAAGGTTTATTGATGAAGGATATTTTGAAAAGCATATTAATCGTATGCGCAGCTATTATCATACCAAGCGAGATAATCTTATATCAAAGATTACAAGCAGCCGTTTGAACAAATATACAACTATTCTTGAAGAGGATTCCGGATTACATTTTATATTGGATATTAAGACCGACATGAAAGACGATGAATTCTGCGAGCTGGCTTTACGCAGCGGACTGAAGATTGCATCTATATCTGATTTCTATGCAGAACCGTCTTCCAAAAATACCCATAGATTTATTGTAAATTATTCTTCTATATCAGAGGAAGATACGGAACGTGTCATCGATATATTAAGCGCTATGATATTTCGAAAATAAAAAAGCAATTGTAAAAGAAGTTTTATAATACAACTCGACCGAAGGGTTATCTGACCCCTCGGTCCTTGTTTTGTCTGTATACTTTTGTTTCTGTTTAAAGTCACTGTTTTTTATTTATTCAGGTTGACGTCCATAGGATACAGCTGTACGGGAATCCCTGAACAATACCATCCCCTTTACTTCTGAAACCTCAGTCTCATCTGGTTCCATACCACGCCCCCATGTACAGAACCCGATACGCCTTCATTTACAAATCCAAATTTTGCATAATACGGAACAAGGCGGTCTTTGCAGGTCAGCACCAGTCCTTTGCGCCCCTGTGCTTTTGCGTCTTCAATTGCCTGTTTTATCAAAAGCGCAGCACAGCCTCTTTTTCTGTATGCAGGAATTGTATTCACTCCGAAAATCATCTGCCATTTTCCGTCAGGATTGTGCATCTCTGCATTCTCATACATTTCATCCAGCAGTTCAGAGGTATCTGTTGCCATTCCATTCACAAATGAAACCAGCTTATCCTGATCAAAAAGAAGCCAGAAATGTTCGGGATATACCGACAGCCTTCCTCTGAAATCTTCCTCAGTTGCCGCTTCAGCGGCAGGAAAACATTCCGCCTCCACCGCTGTAACTGCTGCCAGATCCTGTATTGTTGCTTTTCTGATTTCCATAATCTTTCTCTCCATTTCCTTTCATGACGACTCAGGGCTGTTTCGCATTCCATGACAGCAGAGCTTTACAAAAAACGGCCTGCTCCCTTTGGATACGCTTACTGTTCATCCATCATAATTCTTACAATTTCCTTGTCTGTCTGGCGCATACCTTCTCTGCCCAGGCGTCCGACATTCTGAATTGTAGCTTCTACTCCATTTGTTACGATACCGTCACCGGATCTGAACTGCTGCTTATTCATATACATATGGTAACCCAGAATACCTGCCTCTACGCTGGAAGCGATTTTTGCTGCGCAGGAAGGTTTTGCACCGTCACAGATAATTCCGGAGACGATTGCAAGAGAATTTACCAGAGTATGTGCAATCTCCTTGTAACCGCCGTCCTGCAGATATGCAATACCGCAGCCTGCTGCACAGCCTGCGCTGACTGCTCCGCAGTATGCTGACAATCTTCCGATTCCTGTCTTTTCATGAACCGCAATCAGATTGGAGATCACCAGGGCACGATATAATTTTTCTTTCGGAACTGACAATTCTTTTGCATATTCAATGACAGGTACCGAAACCGTAATCCCCTGATTTCCGCTGCCGGAGTTGATGACTACAGGCATTTCGCAGCCGCTCATGCGCGCATCGGAGCCTGCTGCCGCTTTTGCGATAGCACGGTTCCGTACATCATGACCATAATATTTTAACAGAGTAGAGCCGATATTTGCACCGTAATCACCGAGAATGCCTTCTTCTGCAATCAGAGTATTGTAGTGAATCTGCGTATCCAGGATCGGTTTAACATCTGCAATTTCACAGGTATCTGCAAAGTCGATAATATCTCTGATATTTAATAAACTTTTATCAGCCAAACCGATTTCCTTCTGTACTTCTTCACATATATTCTTTTCCTTCTGCCCATCCTCACAGCTGCTTACTTTCACATTTTGCCTGTCCTCGCAAACGGCTGCTTCCTGCACCTGCCCCTGCATCTCTGCATTATACAGAATTTCTCCGTTTTTCTCAATAGAAACAATATTGGTATGATACTGACAGATCCGTACCTTTGCAGAATCATTTTCATGAAACAATGTAATAATGATATCGAAAATCATTCCGTTGTCCACGGGAGATACCTGTATCGGCATGCTGCCAAGAATCTCCTTCATTTCTTTTTTCTGTTCAGGCGTTACTTCCGCAATGACCTCAAGAAGCTTTTCTGAACGGCCTCCTGCGATACCTGCTACAGCTGCCGCTTCAATCCCCTTCAGACCATCTGTATTCGGAACAATTACGCTTTTTACATTTTTAATAATATTATCGCTGACCCCGATTTCCATTCTGTCAGGGAAATTTCCAAGCACATCCTTCGCTTTTGCTGCCGCATAGGCAATTGCAATCGGTTCCGTACAGCCCATTGCAGGAACCAGCTCTTCTTTTAAAATCTGTACATAAGTTATATATTTTTCATCTGTTCTGATCATATCCGCTCACCTTTTCCTTTTATCTGCTTATCCGCCTTTATTTTCAGCTCCTGTTTTACTCTTGTTTTCAGCTGCTGTTTTACCTTTGTGTTCTGCTTCTGTTTTTCTTTTATTTTTGCTTCTGTTTTACCTTTGTTTTCCGTAAATCTTTCAGCCTTTAATCTGTTTTTTAGTTTCCAGAATCTCTACAATCGTTTTTTCGGTTCCGACCATACCCGGAGAAGCAATCGTTCCCATATTGCGCATGGTTTCTTCGGGTGTTTTTCCATTAATACCGTGTACATTGTAAATATAGACACCGTTCATTGCCATATCGACTGAAGCATAGGCTGCATCTACTGCTACGACGCCCTTCATAGCACAGCCCTGATTGCCACCATCGCAGATCATGCCGGTGATGCTGCTTGCCATGTTATTGATCGTTTTTTCCATTACCTCCGTATTTCCGCCACGCAGACTTACCAGCCCGCAGGCCATGCCGGTGCCCGCTGCAATTGCGCAGCCGCAGAATGCGGATAATTTCCCGGAATATTCTTTAATGTACATGCAGATTAGATAACTTAAAGCAGTTGCACGAAGCAGCGCTTCCTCTGTGTATCCATTTACCCTGTATGCAGCGTAAAGAGGCATGGTTGCGATAATCCCATGAGCGCCGGAGCCGGTAATGCTCATTGCAGGTTTGGAAAGTCCGATTACTCTCGCTTCAATTGCCGCATTGCAGAACAGAGAAGCGGTTTTACGTTCATCCTCTGATACCAGCTTTCCTCCGTTTGCAGCAAGCAAATACGGTGCGTATGTTGTTTTTGAGCTCCTGATTCCCTCCTCGAGAAGCTCTTCGTTCATCTTAAATGCGTCCTTTATAAACGAAATTTCTTCCACAGGTACTGTAGACACGTATTCATAAAGCTGCGCGAGCGTATACTGATGGATCAGATGACTGTCCGCTTCCTGCTCCTGCGCCTTCTGCTCTTTCGCAAATACCACTCTGTCATTTTCCGTAATCTCCACAATATTCGTGTGTGCGTCACGAATCGTCACCTTCGCCTCGGAGTGCTCCCCGACTGCCTTTGCTTCAATAAAAATACGGCTGGTGATTTCACTCATGGAAACAGAAATCCTTCCGTCCTCTACCATTTCAAACGCTTTCCGCGCTTCTTCCTCCGAAATGCCATCAAGACATTCAAGCCCCTTTGCAGGGTCTGCTGCAACCGCCCCCAGAGCCGCAGCATGATAATTTCCGACCTCGCTGCTCCCCGGGATTCCGCAGGTAAATGCATTTTTAAACATCCCGCTGTTTAAGCGGAGAAACACCTTCTGAACTTCTCCTTCCATATGGCTTCTTGCTGTCGCCACAGCAAATGCAATCGCTCCGGGTTCCGTCACTCCCAAAGCCGGTCTCATATCATTTTTAATCAATTCTGTAAGTACATGCATATCTTTTTCCTCCAAACCTTACCAACATATCACGTTCACACACCATTTTATTTGTTTCACTTCAAATTCCTTCAGGGCTATGCTATACTTTGAAATATATGCCGACAGCTCTGACAGAGCATCAATTCCAAAGAACAGGATGTGTTATGACTATGGATTTTACACTTAAAACCGAACAAAAACAAACTCTTTCCTATAAAATGATCCAGGCCTCCACGATACTCCAGATGACCTCTGTTCAGCTGGAACAGTATCTGAACGAACAATCACTGGAGAATCCGGTTCTGGAACTGACTCCTGCCAAAACACATGATGCAGATTCCAAAACTTCCGGGACCTACGACTGGATCAGCTCTCACGATGAACAAAACCGCTATCTCTATCAGCATCTGGAATCTGAGGAAAATGAATTTCCCGAATGGAATATGGAACACGCACTTCCGGAAACTCTGGCAGAACATCTCTGGAGCCAGCTGCTTACCCGTACATGGCCCAAAGAGCAGGAAGAAGCTCTGCAGTTTCTGCTGAATGTACTGGATGAGAGAGGTTATTTTACAGATTCCCTGGAAATCTTCGCCGAACATTTCGGACTCAGTATGGAACAGGCCAACGTTCTGTTATCCCTGATCCAGAGTCTGGAACCGGCCGGGGTGGGCGCCCGCACCCTCGAAGAATGTCTGTGCCTTCAATTAGACCGCCGCGGACAATTGACAGAAGAATTCAGAAGCTTTCTCCATGAAAATCTGCCCCTGATCGCCAAAAATCAGCTGGCGGCGATTGCACGCAATACAAAGCTTTCCATGGACACCATCAAAGCTTACTGCGAGCAGATCAGAAAACTGGAACCGAAGCCCGCTGCTCCTTATGCATTCTCCGGTCATTCTTCTTATGTACTGCCTGATGTGATCATGTCTTTGGACAAATATCACACCGACATCTGTCTAAATGACTCCATTTACCCGGATATCACACTGAATACCGGCTATTTACAGCTCTACGAGGAATGCCCGGATAAAGAAGTTCACACTTATCTTCAACAGAAAATCAAACAGGTTGAATGGTTAAAACAATGTATGATACAAAGAAGAACCACTCTGCTCTCCGTTGTCAAAGCCATTCAGAACATGCAGCAGGAGTTTTTCCTGCTCGGCCCCAACCATTTGAAGCCGTTAAAACAGGCCGACATCGCTGATTATCTCGGTATACATGTCTCCACTGTAAGCAGAGCCTGTAACCAGAAATACCTGCAGTGTTCCTGGGGAACCTTTCCTCTGAGCATTTTCTTTGTAAAAGCCGCTGCTTTGCAGACTGTGACACCTGCGACACCTGTGACACCTGCAACCACCCTCGATGTAAGAAAGGCCCTTGCCGCTCTCATTGAAAGTGAAAATAAAGAAAAACCCTACAGTGACCGCATTCTGGCGGAGCTTTTAACTGAGCAGGGTTTTTCTGTTTCCCGCCGTACTGTCGCAAAATACCGGGACGAACTTTCGATTCCGGGAACATCCGGCCGCAAAAAATATTGATTATTTATTCAGAATTTCGTTTAAGTCTAATGTCACAGTTTCATCTTCACAGATAAAGCAGGGTACGCCCAAACGTTCTTTTCCACGGATTTCTGCATAAACATCACTTGTCTCTCTCAGATTCAGATAAGCCATTAAATCTGCATGGCAGGACAGGATATCCTTAAAGCTTGCTTCCACTCCTGCTGCTGCCAGCTGGTTTAATGCGTATAATGTGTCGGGGCAAAGATGGCTTCCAATTACTGTTACTTTCATGTTTTTTTCCTCACTTTTCTTATTTTTTTAATTTTATACTCAACAGTTTAACAAAAAAGTTAAACCGCTGTATTTTTGTTTTCTCTTACTGTGCTGTTATCTGTTGCTGCCTTCCTGTTTCACTTTATTTCACTGCAATTGCTTCAATTTCGCATAACACGCCCTTGGGCAATGTTTTTACCGCAACACAGCTGCGCGCAGGTCTGGATGTGAAGTATTTTGCATAGACTTCATTAAATTCAGCAAAATCTCCCATATCAGCCAGAAAACAGGTTGTTTTAAACACCTTATCCATTCCGCTTCCTGCAGATTCCAGAATTGCGCTTACATTTTTACAGCTCTGTTCTGTCTGTGCAGCGATTCCTTCCGGAACTTCTCCATCAGCAGGATTCACCGGAATCTGACCTGAGGTATAAATGATTCCATTTACCTCAAATCCCTGTGAATAAGGTCCGATTGCACCGGGTGCTTTTTCTGTGTTTAATACGATCATGTTCTTTTCCTCTCTTCCGTTTAAATTATCAGATTGATTATCAGTTTAATTATTGAATCATCAGATTAATCATTAACATTAATTGATCAGCCGTTTTTTATGCAGATTTCTTTATACAAATTTCTTCTTAACCCAGTCTTTTCCTTCTACCAGACGGGTAACGATCATGGATGCGATGGTATCGCCTGAAGCATTCAGACAGGTAGCTGCGGGATCTACCAGGAAACCAATGGTAGCAACCAGAGGGAATGCTTCTCCGGGGAAGCCAAATAAGCTGACGATCAGCATTTCACCGACCAGACCGCCGCCGGGAGCACCGGAAAGTACAAACGCACTCAAAACGGCTACGACGATAGACATTGCATAGGTTCCGATTCCTTCATAAGGCATCTGGAAAATACCGAATAAGAATGCGATTTTGGTAATACTGGAAAGTACGGAACCATCCATATGCATTGTTGCCCCCATAGGTAATACAATATTGCTGATATCAGAGGGCACACCGATTTTTTTGCAGGATTCCATATTAACGGGCAGTGTCGCTACGGAGCTCTGTGTTGCAAATGCAGTTACAGCGGGGTTAAAAATGTTTTTCAGCATTCTCTTAACGCCTTCTTTTCCACCTGCAAAATACGCATACAGAGGAAAAAATACTACTACATATACCAGACACATCGGGTAGTAGATCAGCATGGTTCTTCCATAATCGCCGATCAGCTGAGGACCAAATTCACCTACCAGATTTGCAAAATACGCGCCCAAACCGATAGGAGCCAGCTTCATGATCATATCGACCAGCTTCATAATAACGCTGTTTAAGTTATTCAGAAGCTTTCCTGCAGGACTCTCCTCACCTCCGCAGGCAGCAACCGCAATACCTGACATAATTGCAAACACGATCAGGGGGAGCATGTTTTTACGGCTCATTAATCCGCTGAAATCATCAACTGTCAGAGTATTGATAATCATATCGCTGATGCTTGCAGCTTCTCCCATTTCCGCGCTCTCCATTGCAATCTGGGTATTAGCAGCAGGAGGGAATACATTCACCACTACCAGTACCAGAACCGCAGCAAAAAGTCCCGTCACGATGAAGGTCACCACCATGCTTCCAAGGATTTTCCCCAGTCTCTTCATGTTCAGCATACTTCCTACCGCATTTGTAATCGATACAAATACCATCGGCACTACGATTGTAAACATCAGGTTAATAAAAATAGTACCAACCGGTGCTAAAACAGTCGCTTTCTCACCAAATATCACGCCGATCACTGCTCCGGCAATAATACCTGCCAGAAGGATGATGGGAAAACGGTAGCTTTCCCAGATTTTCTTTCTATCCATTTTTTTCCTCCGTTGTAATTCTCTCTTTTGTTTTCTGCATTACACTTTTTTGCGTTGTAATTCTCTCTTTTGTTTTCTGCGTTATGCTTTTTGCATTATCATTCTTCTTTGCGAAATTATACCAGTGCGTCTACAGCATCCTTCAGCTGCTTCAGAGCCTTTTCCAGAACCGCGCGGGGGCAGGCTGCATTCAAACGCATAAATCCGCTCAGGCTGCGCCCGAAGGTATAACCTTCATTCAGACCGATTTTTGCCTTTTCAATCATAAATTTGCGTAATTCTTCATTATTCATGCCAAGATCACGGCAATCCAGCCAAACCAGATAAGTCGCATCCGGAACATTCGGTTTAATCTTTGGAATATTGGCTTCACAGTATTCTTTAATGAAATCAAAGTTCCCGGAAACATATTCCAGAAGCTGTTCCAGCCATTCCTCGCCTTCACGATAGGCAGCTTCCATTGCTACGGAGCTGAATGCATTATTTCTGTGTACATCCATATTTCCCCAGAACTTATCAAAAGCCTGTTTCATCTCCGGATCAGGGAAAATAGTAGTAGAAGCCTGCAAACCAGCCAGATTAAATGTCTTTGTCACAGATACGCAGGTAATGATTTTTTCTGCGATTTCTTTAGAAAGTGTCGCAGTTGGTGTATGCTTCTTTCCATGGAAGATCAGATCGGAATGAATTTCATCAGAAACCAGCAAAACGTCATTTGCAATACAGATTTCCGCCATTTTCTTTAATTCTTCAGGTTTCCATACAATTCCCAGAGGATTGTGAGGGTTACACAGCAGGAAGATCTTACAATCTTTAACCTTCGCTTCAAAATCTTCAAAATCGATTCCCCATGTGCCATCCTTTTCAACCAGCTGATTTTCAACAACCACACGGTCCCATGCTTCCGTAATATCATAAAATTCAGAATATACCGGCGTCTGAATCATAACCTTATCTCCGGCATTACTGAAAATCTTGATAATCGCTGACATTGCAGGAACAACACCCAGACTCCAGCTCATCAGAGATGTATCGGTATCCCAGTTATTTCTCTTCTTTTCCCATTCCTGTACTGCCTCAAAATAACTGTCGGGTCTGGAAGTATATCCCCAGATTCCTTCTTCCGCCTTCTTTTTGCATGCATCAATAATCGGCTGAGCTGTACGGAAATCCATATCTGCTACCCAAAGCGGAATTACATCTGCTGTACCAAATTTCTTAACACGTTCATCATACTTTGATGAACGATTGCCGCTGCGATCAATAATCTCATCAAAATTATACTTCATAGATACCATCCTTTCATTTCTGTCCGTTTTTTCACGGTGATACCTATATATAGTGCAATTCCCGTGCCAACTTTTTCATTTCAACTGCCAAATCATGCAAAAAAATGAAAAAAATCACAGTTTTTGTGCAATATGAGCTATTTTCAATTTTATTGTTATATTTTTTTATTGTTTTTGCCAACAGATTTTTTGGAGAAATTTATTTTATTACGACTTGTTATAAACGAATTGGAATGATTTTTAAATATTAATTCATCAATTTACCATATCATGTATTTTGAAATCAAAAAAGGATATCATAAAACGGTTATTAATTGGTTTAATAGGTTGAATAGGTTCGAATTAGTTTAAATTGGTTCAAATTGGTTTTAATAATCTTTAACAGGTTGCAAGCAAACTGCAAACAGGCTGCAAACGGGAGTGATACCCCACGATACCACTCCCATTCGCCTGAGAAATTTACTCTCTGTACCTTATCCAGTGTTCTATTCCTTTCCCGGTAATTCTGTTCCCGCCTCTTCCGCGTCCTTTTATAAGCATTCCTTCCTCTGAAAGGCGGTCAAGAAGATCGCGCACCTGTTTCTGGGAAACAAACAGATTTTGGCGCTTTGCTTCCTCAATCAGTTTTTCACGTCCCATACTCTGCCCATTCTCAAAAGCCAGATAAAGCTGTTCCAGGATAAACCAGTAAAGCGTCTTCCGGTTTTTGTTTTCATCCCAGACGTCCCAGGCATCCCAGGCATCCACCTGGTTTTTTATCTCCTGCTTCGGTCTTCCGCTTTGCTGCACCCGAGCCATTGTAGGCGGCAGATCCTCAATTTCAATAACCGGCTTTCCTACATAATTAAAATACTCCGCCGTATTCTGAAGCTCTCTGATATTGCCAGGCCAGGAATAGTGACTTAAAAACTGTTTTGTTTTTTCTGAAAGTTCAAAACTGCCGCCCAATTTGAACTTAAAATGCTCCAGCAGCCTGAAAATATCATCATCCCGCTCACGCAGCGGCGGAATAACCGCGGTCAAAGCATTTAAGCGATAATAAAGATCCCGTCGGAAGCTGCCGTCCTCCACCTTATCCTCCAGAGACTCATTTGTCGCCGCCACGATCCGGACATCGATCTGAACAATACGGCTTCCTCCGACACGCATAATTTCTCTCTCCTGCAGCACGCGCAGAAGCTTTACCTGCATGGAAGCGCTCATTCCCTCCACTTCATCCAGAAACAGGGTTCCGCGGTGTGCAAATTCAAACAGCCCCGGTCGGCCGCCTTTTTTAGCCCCGGTAAATGCACCCTCCTCATATCCAAACAGTTCACTTTCCAGCAGATTTTCGGGCATAGCGGCTACATTAATTGCAATAAAAGGGCCGTCCGACCGTCTGGAAGCCCGATGAACGGCATGCGCCATCAGTTCTTTTCCCGTTCCCGTCTCGCCTACGATCAAAACAGGACTTTCCGTCACCGCCATCCGTTTCAAAATAGCCTTCGTCCGACAGATACTCTCAGACTCTCCAATAATATCATCAAAAGAATACTTCGCATAATGCCCTTTTTTCAAAAGCTGGCTCCGCAGTTCGTTCTGCCGGTCTTCCTGTTCATTAAAATACTGTAAGGTCGCAAATGCGCCAATACATTCCCCTTTACGCAAAACCGGTATCACCGAAGTCGAAACATGATTGCCAAACAGCTTCGTCACCTGCTCCGGTATTTCCTTTTTTTCTTTCAGAGCCTTATAAAATGAAATATACGGAAAAACCTCTTCGCCTCTTTTTCCGATTACAAACTGTTCTGATACCCGCGCAATCTGACACGCCTTTTTATTGCAGGCAAATATCTCGCCCTTTTCATTTACGCCAATCAAACCTTCGTTCAGGATTTCCATTAAAATATGAAACTGGCTTTCCTGTCTGCGCGCTCTGGTATACATCAGATCGAAGCTGTAATGCTTGGAAGCAACAATTTTCTTATAATTCAGAAACGGGTCTGTTTCCAGCAGCTGTTCCATCCCAAGACGCAGCGCAATCTCAATCATCATACTATAAGAACAGGGGCGATGTCCGATATCGATCACCTTTTTTATCGTTTCCGGCACATAACGGCTCTCCCCGGGAGTCAGCGCAATTTCTATCTTTTCATCGATCGGTCTGCCAGGGCAGTACGGAACAAAATACAGGTGGTTGACTCCCAGCGCATTCAGCTGTGAAATCGCCTCTCTCGCCATCGTTTCCGTAAGATTTACAAATAAAATGGAGGTTCCCTCGGGGATTTTCCAAAGCTGTTTTAATGTCTCCCAATGAAAGGTCACCTCGATTGACATCGTTTCACTGTCAATCGGCACATGGCGCGCCACTTCCTCAGAAGAACCATACGCATCCGTCGAAATCACAAACAAATCTGCCCGCGGCAATTTTCCCGTTGCCGAACCATCGCGAACGCTATACCCCTTCACCTCCGCATAATCGCCAAACAAGCTGTTAATCTCTTTCATATAAGAAGCACACGCCGACGGATCCAACGTAACCACTGCAATCTTTTTCCTCATAGTCCAAATCTCCTGACATTTTATAGCACAAATTATAAAGCCCCCATCCGCATTTTTCAATCACAATGTCACCTTATGCAAAACAGCACCCCTCTTTTCATTTCCAAAAAACCATGCTATAGTGATTACGGCATACATCCTTCTTACCGGGCATATACTCCCCCGGCTCCAAAAAAGGTGTATCAATAGAGAAAGCGAAAGCAGATAGGAAAAACCATATGAATACCATAGAAAAAATAGAATCCATCATTACAGAATACCCCATCTGTGAATACTGTTTCGGAAACACTTCACAGATTCCCTTTTCCGATAAAGTCCTGTTTATCTGCGAGACAGACTGTACACGCTATAAGCACTGCTGGGCCTGCCCTCCGCATGCCGGCAGTATCCACGATAATATCCAAAAATGCCATACTTATGAACATTTTCTTCTTTTTTCCACCGTTACTGAGGTTTCCGATTCCTGGAATACCGAGGTCTGTCTGGAAGCCAAAAAAGCACACGAAGCCCTGACGAGAGAACTGCGTGTGCAGATTGAAGAATCCGTTCCTTCTATCTATATGCTTTCCACCGGCTGTGCGATCTGTGATGTCTGCGCCTGCCCCGAAGAGCCCTGCCGCCATCCCGAAGAGCGTCTTATGTCCACGGAAAGCCATGGAATCGTGCTGATGCAGCTGGTTGAGGAGATGGGACTCTGTTTTAATTACGGCAGCGATATCGCCGTTTATTTCAGCATGGTGCTGTTTTAGAAACTTTATATTACAGCACCTTTTCCCACTCTGCTGCCTTGAATCCAGTCAAAACCTTATCTCCCGCTACCAGCACAGGGCGTTTTACCAGCATGCCGTCAGATGCCAGCAGCTGAAGTTTTTCCTCCAGGCTCATGGAAGGCAGACGGTCTTTCAAATTCATCTCACGATAAATCATACCGCTGGTGTTAAAAAATTTCTTAATATCCAGCCCGCTCATTTCATGCCAGCGCTTCAGTTCCTCATAGGTAGGATTTTCATTCTTAATATCACGTCCGATATAATCTGTGCCTCTCTCCTTCAGCCATTTTTCCGCTTTCTGACAGGTCGTGCACTTCGGATAGTGTACAAATAATACTTTCATTTTTGCTTCCTTTCCGGGTTTTTGTAATACAGTTGCCACAGGGCAGATTCACCCCTGATAATTTTACCAAAAAATCATATGCTCCGCATCCCTTTTCTGTGCTTTTGGTTGATTTTTCCAATCAGTCCCAATATTTTATTTATAAGTATCAATTTTTCATCTATTGATATAAAGCAGAAATTGTGCTACTATACAGCTGCGTTGTTAATAAATTAACGTTATTTTTTTATCATTTAAAACTGACGCTAACTTTTACTGCGGAAGGGATGAACCTTCCTATATAACAGCTGCAAATGTAAATCATTAATATCCTAACTACATAATTTTACGACTCGCTATATACAGGAAAGATAAAAAAGAAAGAGGAATGGACATGAAAAAAGACACCAGTACACTTTATGACGCAATCACAAATGACCGTGTAATCAGCGAAAGCATTGAAACCTTTCTGATCAAAGAGGCTGACCTCGGTCCCACTGTTACCATCAGCATGATCGTAGAACTGTTAAAAATCATCCAGAACAGACTTTCAATCGGACAGGAAATCACAATGGAAAAAACAGGTACCGTTCTTACCTCTGACAATTTCTGTGAATATCTGTCAGCAAACTACTCCAGCTATATCAAAGAAGAGGTCTGCAAATAATTCACTGTTTTAAATCACTGCCCTCTCTCATGCCAGGTACTTATACAAAAACGGCTGCCGCATTGCATACGTTCCGTATCATCTGCCCGTCATGAGAGAATCACCGCTCACGTCTAATGCGCAGGACATCCCACAGCTTTCACTTCCCAGGCACACAGTACTCAGTACTCATTACTCAGTACTCATTACATTTTTGTTAACAATTTTCGGTTAAATATTATAAAAATGTGAACTTTTTCTTGCAAATTTTCGTTATAAGTTATATACTAAATTCAATGCGGAAAAATTCTACATCCTCGCATAAAAGAAAACTTTCACCCTTTTAATTTACAAAAATTGTAAATTTATGTTCCTGGAGGCACAGTATGAGAAAACAAAGCTACCGACGTCCCCTGTCCACTCTTTTTTTGGCCCTGCTCCTGATTACAGACCTTCTTATGTCTGCCCCAATCGCCGCACAGGCAGAAAAAAGCTCATCAA